>CAZFYV010000052.1:0-16176 GCA_964523195.1 uncultured Pseudobdellovibrionaceae bacterium | reverse complement strand
TCTCGAGATGCATCTATGGTTTCCACAGTCATAAATAACTATGTAATTCGTCTCATAAAAGAAGCTCGAACCAACGAAGATCCAGACAAAAAGGTCAATCGTAACGACAATTTAAAATTTGATTTTGAAAACGGTGAATTCAAAATCTATAAACTCGATGCTAACAATGAGCTAATTTCGAATAAACCAGTCGTGTCTGAACAAGCTCCGACTCCTCGCTACAGCTCAATCAACGAAGCTCAGCAGTTTGCATGTGAAGATAAGTTTATTGAATTGGGGAGAGCGGACTAATGATTAAAAATGCCGCAGCAGTTTTATTGCTTTTATTTGGGGTAAATATTGCCTCAGCAAATTTTTTGATTTCTAATACATTTACCGAACAAATGGGTAGATGTGAAATTAGCTTTTACGACGAAACCCTGCTTGCAGATATTCTAATCTCTGGAATCGCCTCCTATATAGATGCCGATGAAATTGAAGCTAAGCAATTCATCAATTCGCGGCTTGATGAGCTAACTCAGTTGTATGGTTTCACCTCTTTTGGTTTAGAGATTGATAACTTCCAGTCTTATACCGAAGGCGCTGATAAGTTTGTCTCTGAACTAAATACTCTTATCCCCGAGTTCGAACAAGAACTCGCAAAACTATCTCCAAGCAATTACCGAGGATTATTTGGTTACGGAGATATCAAAAACAAACTTAAAAGATCAGCCGCTGAAAAGTGGAACAAGATGTTTGGAAAGGGTCGTGCAAAATCCTATCAAGATTTCTTAGCCACATTTAACAAGGTCAAAGAAGAGCTCGACAAACAAATCACTGCTATTCAAATGATTATGCAAGAGCTAGCTAGATCTGTTGTAAACTTTCGAACTGAAATCGATAAAGAGAAATTAAAACTCTACCGAGTACAACGAGGATCAGACATCCTCAGGCAAGTAGAAGAAGAAATCGAAAGATCACTAAATTCAGATGGTGCAAGCGTAGATAATTTAGTTGGCCAACAGCGAGTAAATTTTGAAGATATTTTCTTGCCAAGAATAAAGAAAAGAAGAGAAGCCATCAATGCTCGCCTCAAACTTCACAAAGAAAGTATCGACAATCTTGAAACAATGATTGAATTTCTTGAAGTTCTCAGAAACAAATCTCAGATTATACAAATCAAGATGGTTGCAACCCCTAACACCTTACTACTACAAACGGCTTCACTAGTTGATCGCCTTACTCTTTTAGAAATAAATGATCTTACTCAAAAATACAGACAAGGCAGACTAAGAGATCAGGCTGCCGACCTACAGAATCAATTATCTAGTGCGAGAACCACAACTGAAAAAGACGCTGTTATGGCAAGACTGGCCGAAGTCGAAGAGAAGCTAGAAGAACTCATTGCAAAACCAAAAGAGGTCAACACCGAGGACCTTATGCCAGATCTTGCGGGTTTAGTAGAAGATATGTATAAGGTCATGGAATCAGAAGTTGTCGTCAGAGAGAAAATGAACGAACTATCGAGAATGACCACTATCGAGCTGGATGATTAAGCTCTAAATGACAACCAGAAAACTAGATAAATAAGAGTTATCCATATGTGAATGAGAAAAACTTCTCTTATATTCTTACTAGAAGAGGAGAATACTGACGTCACTCTCTTACAAGCAACAGCCATTTTTATATTCGTCACCAAAACAACACTAAATGCGATAAGATCTAGTACCTGGAACTTCGCGAGCCAAGTAACTATAGCAATGGGAGCCGTTGACAAAAGAATGGTTCCAACTGCTACATTCTTAGAGAGATCGAACCCCAGGGAGTCGGCCAGACTTGAAGAACCAGATCTCCTCTCTTCGAATATCCCCTGCCACTTAGACACATGAAAATATATACTACTGTTCATTCCTAGAAAAAACGAAAGAGCGATAGATTCCGGACTATGACTAATGTACGCTAAACTTAACAAACCATGGAATAAAACAGGACCGGTGATTAAAAATGCAGTCACTTCTTCTAGTCCCACAACCGGCCGTTGAATTTTACTTGCCTTGAAAATGAACAAACCAAAGAATCCAGCGAGTGCAAAAAACCACTGCTGAAATCTAAAGTTGAGTAATAGTATTATGCCCAACAATACAGCCGTACTCAAAAGAGCTAGGGCTACATATTTAACATCAATAGCCCTGAGATATCCTTTTTGGATTGCACGAGATCCTCGTGTTAGGTGGTAACGATCAACGCCGCTCATATGATCATTGTAGTCATTCAATAAATTAATCGACAGTTGAAGTAGGACAACAACGATGACGGCTAGAATTAATAGGTAATTTAGACTCCCCAGCCCAATATAAGCCAGAGCACATAATGAAGGCGCAAGTGTTAAAACTAAAGTAAGTGGACGTAATGCAAAAAACCAAGTCTTAAGTTTATTCTGAACTTCTAAAGTTGAACGTTCAATCAATTCGAAAGTCACTAAATCAGAGGACTCATCCGGGACTCCTCTTTGAATAGGAATAGCAACCATCGAGTCTGAGAATTGACCAGTCAAGAAATCATTATATCTCTTAGACTCGTCTTTTTTATTCACAGTTACAAGCTCACGTTTCACGAGTCTTTCTTTCTCCAGTACAGAAGACGCCCTAATGGCTCCAACTGATCATGTAAAGACTTCTGTTCACTATTCAACATCTCTTTTAATTGGTCATTGAGATGTGCATAAAGGTCAATCAATTGCTGGTTCTTTTCATCGAACTCAGAAAGCCTTTTATCAAAGTGACCTTGGCTAATAGTATTTATTAACTGGCCCAAACTTTGAGATTCAACCGCACGATCAAAGGAAGAATCCTTAACTCCATCTAAGAGAAAAACACCAGCCGAATTTAGGTAACCTGATTTAAGGTCACCTAATACTGCTTTAGCTTCATAGTTACGAACATCGAAGTCCAAAAGGTCATCGCTTCTTTGAAAAAGTAGTCCCAATATACTACCCATTTGTTCTAAAACTTGATGGGTTGACTCGTGATAATTCTCAGCTGCAATAAACGGAGCTCGCAAGCACCATTTAAAGAGTGAAGCGGTCTTTAGTTCATGGACCCGGTCGAGCTGCTCTAAACTAATTTTATAATCACCCACCAATGAATCCTGAATCCACTCCCCTTCTAGAAGATCAGAAATCATCTCAGCAGTGTATTGAATGAGTTTAACATTTCCAAATTTAGATAGATTTACCATCACTCGAGCTAATAAATAATCACCAGCAAGAACGGCGTACTCAGGAGTGTACTTCAGCCATGCAGTTGTTTTACCTCTACGAAGTTCAGAGCGATCGATTAAATCATCATGTAAAAGAGAAGCATTATGAATAAACTCGATAGTTTGGGCGAGTAACAAAAATGTTTTATCGTCTAACCCTAGAGTATCTGAAACTCTTTTTACTAATTTTGAGCGAAACCCTTTTCCTCCAGAAAAAAGATCGTCATAAAGACTATTTAATTTAGGGAGGTAGATCGGAAAGTCTTTAGAATCGTATATTTTTAGTTTAGACAATTCCATAACTACCGACTTAATCTTAAAAGGAGTTTTAATTTAGAAGTAGAAATTGATTTAGCACTCAATAGGCGGTCTAGAGATTCAACAGCATAAGATGTCATTTTTTCGAGCTGTTTGGCCCTTACTTCGAGTTTTTTATTTCCATCTACAACTTTTTGGAAAGATTGTATCTGAGTATAGATTTTCTTCAAAAGTGAATGTTCTCTTTCTTTTAGAACCGAAAAGATTGCCGACTCCAAGTCGTCGGTACTTTCATAACCAGGTGATTTTGCGCTACCAATATCGACTCGCTTGACGACTTTATATTTTACCAAGTCAGACAAAACCATACTCACTAAACTTTTAGTCACTCCGAGCTTATCTACCAATTCAGTTGCCGTCATCGGAGCATCGGAAGTGTAGATATATAGCCATGATTTTCCGTGTACAGATTTAAATCCCCAGTATTTGACAAATTCGCCAATAACTTCTGCTAGCTTTTCTCTTTCAGTTTCAAAATTTTCCAAAGCTTTATAGAACCTTTTTGTGCATTATTTTTTGAACTACTATTAATCAGTTTTGTAGGCGACTAGTCAAGATCTAGCCTTGAGATTTGATCATTTGAAGAGCTTCATAATTTTTAAATATACCCGTAATTACATATATTTAGAGCTTTAAATAAAGCGTATGGGTTTTAGTCAGCTGTCAAATATTCAAGCAACCAAATATGGATTTGGGAATAATTACCAGCCCAAATACAACACATTGCCTCTGAGAGGTCCAAAATGGCTTAAGAATTGCTCATTATAAGGACAAGGATTAAGTGTTATGCGGGAACGGTTACTTATACTTCTTATTTTAACAATAGCGATGGCCTTTGCTAAGCATTGGGAATCTCGCTACGACCGACAAGCTTTTCAAAGCAAACTAGCCCACGTTCATACACTTCTAAATCAATCACCAACTGGCATGAGAACTCTCTCTCGAATCGGTGCATTCGGGATTTACCGTAAGCCGATTAACATTATTGGAGCTGAAGTTACTGAACTTCAAAAGATCAACCATTCCGATGGTGGTGCAATCTCGAAAAACTCAAAGGGTGAATTCGATGTTTATCTCAATAAACATCTAGGTGCCAATGAAATCGCTCATGTCATTACTCATGAAGCTCAGCACATCATAGACGAAAAGGAACGAGTAGAACTTCTCTCTAATTACCCATCGATCTACAATGCTGTTAGCGATGTTGCCTTTGACCTTTATCAAAAGAGAGATATTCGCGAAATCAATTCAAAATTTCATCCAGAATTAGTTTATGTTCTCAAGACTCTTTACTGCACCGAAATTCGAGCCTATGCCTTAAATCGAATGCTTCATAGCGAAGGAATAGATATAGTTCATCCATTCACAAAGAACAACCTTCACGACTATGTTAACTACAAATATCTTGGACAATTCAACGGCAGCATGCCACCAGGTGAAGCGAGAAAAGTTTCTCGAAATTGCTTAAATCAAAAAAGCTTTAAAGCTTTTCAAATGGAATTAATCAGGGAACTCAAAGAGAAAAAACCATCACTTATAGCTTCAGCCAACTCAACTAGACATTTCGACTTTACTCAGCTCACAGCATTCGACTCAGATGATATGGACTTCGACGATTCAGATTCTGAAGTTCCTGGCTTTGACCAAAAGAACGATCCAAATATGCCAGAGGTTGATAAAGAGGACGAAAGCTTAAATAGTCAGAGCCATGAGAATGCACAAGTCATAAAAGAGGCCCAAAAACCTGATGTCAGCGTCTCCCACCAGGAGATCGACTTCGCCTCGGAATCTCCAAGATAAAAAGTCATCACTTTTTTTACCTAAGCCCTGGGCTTATACTTCGACTATTTTGTTTTGTACTTGTATCAAGCTCTCGAGAATCAAGCTATAAACGGGCTTACCTAACTCAGTCATGGCTATATCATCAACTTCTAAAATTCCTGAAAGCCTCTCAAACGGCAGCACTTCCTTATTAAACCGAACAACTTCTTTTTGATCTAATTGCCGATCAGCAACTAGAATTAGGCGATTACCTTTCCTCTCATCTTCTAGAGGTAAAACTACCAAACGAGAATGACTAAAGAAGTCCTTCGCCATCCCTTCGATTCGGGAAAGATTAACCAGTTCTCCGCTGATCTTTACCACTCTATTGATTCGGCCGTAAATTTCAAGCTTTCGCCCTCCACTTAAAGAAGCTCTATCTTTTGTTTTAAACCAATCATTTTGATCAAATTCTTGGATACTAACGTCACCCTCAAACACTTCTAAATATCTAGAAAGCCCACTCTTGCCCTTAATGTGCAATTCCCCATCCTCAATTCGAAAATCAATATGTGGCAAAACCTCAATCTTAGGAATCTCTATACCCAACTGATCTAATGACTCTGTAGCCACCTGTGAACAAAATTCAGTCATCCCGTAAGTCTCTAACACAGGCCAACCCAGTGATTGAGCTCTCACTCTAAGCTCTTTACTTAAAGAGCCTCCCCCTACAAAACACACGCGTAGAGATGCTGGAGATTTTAAACCTTCTTCCACAAGATCAAAGAGTTGAGTCGGAACAAGTGAGGTAATGGTCCCTGAACTCTCTTTTACAAAATCACAGTAGGCTTGAGGATTCCATCTACTATTGTTATCAACTACCCTAGCTCCATTCAGAGAAGCTCGTGAGAAGATGGACAAGCCTCCAACATGGAACTCTGGCAATGATTTAACCCAAACATCCTTATCATCAGAGTTTATCCAAGTGTTGACACTTTCTGCAGAAGTTAACATCGCCTTTTTAGAGAGCTCCACAATCTTGTAAGAATTCTGATTTTTTTGAGTTGTGCCTGAGGTTTGAAGATAGATGTATCCTGGCCTAATTATGCTCTCTAATGTCTTCTCTATCTCGAGAACAGTATCCGATCCCAGTCGTGGGTTCAAAAGTAGTCTCGAATTTCCAAGGTCCTTCCAAAAACTCAAATCAAACATCAGATAACCTTAACCACTTTTCTTTCTCTAGTAAGTCAGAAAACCCAAAACCTTCGCCACGAACTGGAAGAAGTCGACTATTTTCTATCTCAAGCTGAGCTGAATAAGGAGTCTCTTCAAACAAAAGATGGGTCAGAAATCCACAGTCAATAACCTTATACCCCTCATCAACCGCGCGTGATGCTACATACAAAGACTGAAGAGTCCCCAACGGATGATCCATATTGTTTGTAAAACAAATTTCCTTGTCAGCTGAATGAACTAACTGGTTTAGTCCTTCGTATGCAGGCTTAACAACAACAACATCGATTGAATCTAAGTAAGACTCCGTGACTTTAGAAAGAGGCTCCTCTCGCCTATCAGAAGCGATACGAACTTTATATTTAGCTTTAATCTGGGAGTAACTAACTGAACTGCTGTCGCCTGGATCTTCAACAAAGTCTATTCTTTCTATTTCACTGGCCTTTAGACTCTCAATAAATGAATTACAGGGCGAACTATTGAAATCAATCCGAATCTTGGCCTGGGAACCTAATTTAGACAAGACTTGTCGGAACAATGAAAGGTCTTTTTCAAGATTTTTCCCTGCTTTGATCTTAACACAATTAAAGTCAACTGATTTTAAACCGACATCTAAATACTCTTCGCTGGTCACCGTAAGATGATTACTTGGAGTTTTGAGCCCCTGAAAAGATGAGTGACCTGATATTCTATGCTTTCTATCCAAATCTAAAAAATAAAGACACTGCTGCACTAAAGGGTGTTTCGAGCTACTATGATCGACCAAACTTTTTGCTAGCTCTGCTAAAGGAGGGTCTCCCAGAGTCTCCCAAGATTGAAGAGTTGCAAACCCTGATGCACCCTCTTTCACTTCCTTAACTAGAAATCCCTCAATATGATTTCCACTTCTAGAGTTTAGAGCTGATGAGGATTTTAAAGTATAGGGCGAGAAATAAAAATCTTCCAAAATTAACCTTAGTATAAAAACCCAAAGGCCAAACTTAAACCAAAAACTATATGGATTTTTGCACTTTGAGCAAGGTACTCATTAAACTTCGGACCCGGCTTTGAATTCAAAATATCCATGATTAAGTTAAAACTCCACAACATAGAAACCATGGGCAAAAAAGCTGCTAAATGAAAGCCGCGATCCCACCAGTACCAACAAATAATCATTGGAATAACTTGGGTTAATATGATTTCGAATTGCATAAACTTATAACCAAATCTTACAGCCAAAGTTTTTTTGTTGGCTTTGCGGTCTTGCTCAATATCACGGGCGTTGTTAACTGCTATGAGTGTGGTCGCTAGCATGCCGACCTGAAGGCCAGCCATTAGTGCTTCAATTTCAAAACTCAACGTGTGAAGATAAAAAGTACCTGTTACCGCTACCAAACCGAAAAAAATAATAACGAAAAGGTCTCCAAGCCCAGTATAAGCTAGAGGGAATGGACCGCCAGTATAAAGATAGCCACATACAAGAGAAACTATACCAATCGCTAAAATCACGTAGCCGCCTTTTAACAGCAAAGGTATCGCTAACAAACTGGCTATACCAAAAGAAGCAAGGGCTAACATTTTTACCTTTTTAGGCGACAACATTCCTGACTGAGTAATTCTTTGGGGACCAATTCGATCTTCAGTATCCGCACCCTTTTCAAAATCCAAGGCATCATTAAAAAAGTTGGTACCGACTTGAATGAAAAGCGCACTGAGAGCTGCACAAATCAACATCACAACATCTAACTTTTCTTGAAGCCCATAAGCCAATCCGCTACCGACCAATACTGGTATCAAAGCGGCTGTTAAGGTTTTTAATCGAGCGGCAATTAACAAAGTTTTAAAAGATAGCTGTTGGCTAATATTGGTCGCAGACATTTAGATCTCCAATGTAGAACCCGATGATAAATATCTAACACATGTTTACGAAATTCTGAACCAATTCTGGTGGAATCCTATCTATCTTATCCAGAACGCGATGCCCAGTTTCCGGGACTTCAAAAGACTTTGTTTTTGCTGTTTCAAGAGGCTTAAGCCTTCCCCATAAACTCCTGAATTTACTATCTTTTTCTCCATAAATAGACAGCCAAGGTAACTCTCCGTCAGATAACAACTCGAAGAAATTACCCTGATTCCCAAGGCTCCATTCGGTCAGCCAATAGGTCAAACTCTCCGTTTTATAGTTTTCCTTCGGGTAGGCTTTATCTTCGTCAGCAGAGAAGACAGGCTGACTATTCCACTCCTCAACGACCTTTTCCCATGGTTCCGAAACAAAACGTGCTGCCCAATTTTCATCAATCATGCGTCGCTTGGGTTTATCGGCCTTCATAAAAAGACCATAGTTTGCTGACAATAGAATGAGACCTTTTACATTCTGTTGGTAGTTAAACCCTAACTCCAAAGCTATTCGCCCTCCCATTGAGTATCCGATAATCAATGGCTTATCTCTGCGAATCAAAGGACCTAAATCGTCTATGAATTTTTTCTTGGATGGGTAAGATTTTTCTTCAACGTATTGATCGAGATTCCAAGCTTTTAAATTTGGTTGATTAAAACGAACTTTCCACTGATCCCAATCAGTATTTTGACCTAAAAAACCGTGAAACGCCCAAATATTCATGACAATAATGATGCGCTCATAATCTTATAGATTCAACTCTTAATGCCTTTATGTATTTTTCTCTAAGACTCAAATCGAGCTTCATAGCTGGACCAAAATTCCTTGGTCTGCTCGTTTGAAGGAAAAATCTCGATAATTTGATGCTGATCAACAGGAGGCAAATCAAAGGCCGCTTCTTGAATTTTGTAGTATTTAAACCCATAGGATTCGGCGATCTTTGAAAAGTCAAATTCATGGGAATTAAGGTACAATTCATTTGAGAAAATTCGACTGAAGATTTGCCCGCCACCATTATTAACGACAATAATTTGAATTGGCTTCTTTCGATTTCGAACTAATTCCAAGGAGTTTAAATCATATTTAGCAGTTAAGTCTCCAATCACTAGTCTTTGCAAATCCGAAGAGTGAGTTCCTAATGCAGAAGCTATTTGACCATCAATGCCATTTACTCCTCTGTTTCCAATAACTCTGGTCTTTGATAAGTCCGCAGCAACAAAATCCCAAATTCTGATTGGCAAACTATTGCCGATATAAATCAACTCATCTTCTGCCGAACCAACAATCAAACGATGAAACATACTGATTTCAGAGAGTGGATATTTTTCTATGGATTCCAATACAAATTGCCTATGCTTCCGATCTCTATTCAAGTGCTCTGGTGAGGAGTCAAAGTTATAGAACCGCTCTTTAATCTCAGCAACAATATGATCAAGTCTCCCAAAAATTAAAGTCCCGCTTTTCAAACCTGAGAAAGGCAACTCAGACAAAGACAAAACAGGAATCTGTAACTCATCAAGCTGTCGCCATAATTTTACTGTTGGGATTGAGCCAAACCTAACTATCCCGTCGACTTTGCCTTCCAATACATATTCTCTAAGTGCTAAGTCTCCACCTAAAATTTGCCCAGCTAAATTCAATTTTGATGCCTGAATCCCTGAGGTTCTTTCTATGTAGCAAGGACCTCTAAAGTCCCTCAACAAACTTTCAATGGCTCGACGTTCACGCTCACTTTCAAGCCCAGAAACCAAGATCAAAGGCTTTTTAAAGGAGAAGAATGCTTGAGTTAACCACTCCCTATCAGAAGGGCTCAAAGGGGGGATCGATCTTTGAAAAGTTTGCTTTTCAAATTTAAATTTCTTAAGGTGCTTGAGATCAAAGTCAATAAGAGGCTCTTCGAAACAAACATTGATATGAAGGGGCCCTCGACCTGACCAGTTTTCGATGGATAACTTCTCTCCAGAATTCATATCGATGGCTAATTCACAATGTCCCGCCAAAATTTCACTTTGATCGATCGTTTGTGGCGCACCAGTGCCTCTCAAAGACTTGGGGCGATCAGAAGTAAGAACAATTAGTGATTGTTCTTGGTAATAGGCCTCAATGACCGCAGGCAAACATTCAGCGACAGCTGTTCCGGAGGTCGTAAGTACGGCGACAGGTTTTTTTGAATCTCTAACTCGCCCCAAGGCATAAAAAGATGCGCCTCTTTCGTCGAAATGAGTTGTGACCTTAAAAGACTCTTGCCTCGATAAAATCTCAACAAATGGAGCATTACGAGCACCAGAACACAAGACGACCTCTTCGCAACCTCTTTCCGACAATACCTCCAAAATTTGGTGTGCGGACTCAATATTCATAGGCCTAATATACCTCTAACGTGATCTCTTTTCATTCTTAACTCATCCCACTCTCTTCCAAGATCCGATTCAGGCACTATTCCACATCCAGATCCAAGAAAGATTGAGCTATTCATCCATTGAATATTTCTTATTGCCACATAACATTCAAAATTGCCTTGAGGATCGATCCAACCAAAAGGTGCACCATACCTTCTTCGATCAAAACCCGGACTTAACTCTTCTTCCCAAACCTCTAACTGATCATTGGGATACACTCCAAGTGCTGGAGTTGGATGGAGCTTTTGAACAATTTGTTCAAAATCAATATCGTCATTTAACTCAACTTCTAAACTCGTCTTTAAATGTTTAATAAGTGGCAAACGGTGGATCGTCTTTTTACCAATAGCCACTTTCCCAAAACTACTCAGTTGTTCTACCAAGGAATTTACGACAATATCATGCTCAGCATTTTCTTTGGGATCGCTAAAAAAAGCAGGATCGGAAGTGTAGGTCCCATGGGCAGTACCGGCTAAAGCCATAGTAGTCAGCTTTCGCCCCTCTACTTTAAAAAGCAGTTCGGGAGTTAAGCCAATTATTCCATCAACTTTGCTCCACATCCCGTAGGGAATCAGGGCTTCACTTTGGTTCTGGCTCAAAAAAGACAGCCTTTTTAGGATAAAACTCTCAATAGCTCCAACTGAGCTCGTAGAAAAAACCACTGGGACTATCTTTTTAAGAGATCCACCTCTAAACCCTTCTTGGAACTTATTATACTGCTCTTCAAATTGAACAAAATCAGGCTCTACAAAAGAGAGACCCTCTGGGTCCGCAGATTCTAGATCGATTTCATTGATGTGCTTGTAACTCCACCAAGGCTGACGGTCTTTTAGAGAGAAATCTGGAGCATAGACATTCCATAGTCCCGTCTGAGGCTGAGTCATGGGACCGGTCGCCCCTGACAAATAGTGAGCTTTTCCATTATTTTTTACAATTGCGCCGGGGCCTAGAATCTTTTTCGGATACACGTTTTTTTGCCCTATTTCCCTTGAGATATTTAATGCCAAATGTTAAGAATTGTTCCATTTTAGCATGAAAAGCCTCAATGTGAAGCTTATGTTAAAGGGGGTACGAGTTTACGCCCCCGCTAAAATACTGGCAAATTTGCCGATATAAATACAGCTATTTTAGTTCAAATTTATTTGAACATATGCTATGCTCTAAATGTTATGAAGGACTGGATGAAATCATCTGATCACAAGGTTAAGGTAGGAAACGTAGAGGTTGGTGGTAACCAATTCGTCGTTATCGCTGGTCCTTGCTCCATCGAATCTGAGCAACAACTTCTTACGATCGCTGAATCCGTTAAGAATTCTGGTGCCCACTTTATTCGTGGTGGAGTCTACAAAATGAGAACTTCCCCAGATTCTTTCCAAGGGCTCGGATCTGAAGCCTTGAAACACATTAAGCTGGTCAAAGAAAAGCTTGGGGTTCCCTTCATATCTGAAGTCACCGACCCAAGGCAAATCCCTGATCTTTATGAGACTATCGATGTTTTCCAAGTTGGATCTAGGAATATGTATAACTATGCACTCCTTAAAGAGCTCGCGTCTTATGACAAACCAGTTCTTTTAAAAAGAGGCTTTTCTGCTCTTTACGACGAGTGGATTAAGGCAGCAGAATACATTGCAAACAAAGGCAATCAAAATGTTATCCTTTGTGAACGTGGAATCAGAACTTTTGAAACTGGAACTCGCAATACACTCGATTTAAATGGTGTCGCTTATATAAAATCGAAAACGAACATACCGGTTCTCGTAGATCCATCCCACGGAACAGGTGCAAGAGATTTAGTAATTCCGATGTCTCTGGCAGGCGCTGCAGCTGGTGCAGATGGTTTAATAGTTGAAGTACATCACAACCCATCGGAAGCAAAATCAGATGGTTTCCAAGCTCTAACATTGGAAGATTTCGATCAACTCATGTTTAAGCTCGAAAAGGTCCTAGACGCTTTAGATAAGCCTCTTGCAGTTAATGGAAAGTGATATGAATCAGAGTGACACTCATAAGGGCCCTGATGCTCAAAAAATAAAGTCTATGTTTGCTGAAATCGCAGGCGACTACGATAGAGCAAATGATATTCTCTCTGCAGGAATTCACCACTTGTGGAGAAAGAAGTTTGTTCGCTTAAGTGGTGTAACTCCTAATGATAAAGTCTTAGATTGTGCAACGGGAACGGGAGACCTTGCCATTGAGTTCAAACGATCAATGGGTGAAGGTTCTGGTCAAGTTGTGGCCACCGATTTCTGTAAAGAAATGCTTGAGTCTGCTCCTGCTAAGGCTAAAAGCAAAAACCTCGAAATAGATTTTAGCGTAGCTGATGTGACCAAACTTCCTTTTGAAGACGACTCTTTTGACATTTCGTCAATCTCTTTTGGAATTCGAAATGTAGATCAGCCCCAGCTAGGTATAGACGAATTAGCGAGAGTGACTCGCCCAGGTGGTAAGGTCATGGTCTTGGAATTTGGCCAAATCGCGATACCACTTCTCCGTGAAATGTATGGATTTTACTCTAACAAAATCCTTCCTGCCTTAGGCGGTCTAGTAACAGGAAAGAAAGAAGCTTATTCCTATCTCCAGGAGTCTTCTTCCCAATTTCCGTGCAGAGGCGAGTTCCTAGATCTTATGAATAAGACTGGTAGATTTGAAAAAACAGAGTTTCACACACTAAGTGCGGGTATTGCTTACATCTATATCGGACATGTAAAGACTCAGTAGTTTACAAACTACTAAGCTTCAGTTTTCCAAGAAATTTTCATACTCAGTGGCTTCCACTCTAGAACCTGGAATTGAGCTCCCCACGACGTTGCAGCTTGCTCAGAGAGAAATAGATTTAGACCAAATTCCTTATTCGAATCAGAAATCGTATTTGGATCATTATAACTCTGGTGATCTTCAATTTTCACAGGTGTTTGAATTTCAAGAGATGCCCCTTCATCTGAGCCGTTATAGATCATTTTAATATCTTTAGATCCTTCGACATCTTTAAGTAATTCGACAACCATATTCATCCAGGGAATCAAACTCAACCCTAACTTCATAAAATTAACACTAATTACTTTATCACCATTACCCAGTACTTCTTTCTCAAATTTTCCATCAGAATAGCTAAGTTTCTTTTTAAAAAAGATTTCAAGGTCCTCTAAAAGCTCGCCACCACTAATTGTTCTATTGGCACTACGTCCTCGCGAAACACTCAACTGCCTAAAAACTTCAATGAGCTTTGCCATCTTCTGACCTGTTTCTACAATCTTTTGTGCCGAATCCATTACCCTGTGATCATCCCATTTTTTTGACTCTACACCTCTTTTTATCATGTCTGCTTTACCCATCATTATCATCAATGGATTATTTAGATCGTGAGCAATCACCCCCATCATTTCTCCCAAAAATGAAAAGAGCACTTGGTCTTGAACTTGATTATTCAACTCAATTTGTTGATTATCTGTCGACATGAATATTCTCCACAATATCTGTTGTTCTACACAAAATGTGATCTGCTAAAACTATATAAGTCATAGCCTCCAGCACAGCGACTGCCCTGGGCACAATACATGGGTCATGACGTCCTTTTTTTGCCACATCTGTCACTGAGCTTGTTGGTTTAAACGCAACTCGAAAGTTCAGATCTTCCCCAGTTGAGATTCCCCCTCGAATTCCACCATAGACTGGATTTTCAGAGCTGCTATGAAACTCTGTCCCTTCTGCTTTTGCAGAATCAAATCCTGCACCAAATTCAATTCCAATGGTCGCACCAACACTTAAAATCCCTGCTCCTAGATCCGCTTTGAGCTTTCTAAAAACTGGTTGCCCTAGATTAGCGGGAGCATTTTTAATTACAACTTCTGCAATCCCACCATAACTCTTACCCTCTGATTTTGCTGCAACTAGGAGCTCTGACATCGCTTTATTTACACGATCCACCGGACATCGAGTTGAGTTCGCTTCTATTTTTTTAGATAGATCTTTAGAATTCAGAACCTCATCCATTTCAGACTTACCTATCTCGAGGTGCCCTATCTGTCGGGTAAACGAAATGACTTCAAGGTCTTTATAAAGGTGATTAATTAGCATCTTTGAAAAGGCGCCTGCTATGACTCTTGAGACAGTTTCCCTGCCACTAGATCGACCACCTCCGCGGTGATCTCTTCTTCCGTACTTTCCGGTCCAGAGATCATCGGCGTGACCTACTCTCGAATTATTTTTTATTTCTTTGTAGTCTTCAGATTTTGCATCTTTATTTCGAACAATAACGGCAATGGGACTTCCCAGAGAGTAACCTTCAAAAACACCACTTAGGATTTCATATTGATCTTCTTCATTTCGGCTAGTGGTCACATCAGACTGGCCTGGTCTTCGTTTGTTCAGGAAAGATCTTAACAACTCAAGATCAATGGGAACTCCTGCTGGAAAACCATCCATTACAACACCCAAAGCGGGACCATGACTTTCCCCAAATGTTGAGATTATAAGACGACTACCCGTCAGATTTCCCGACATGATTCCTCCAGTAATTTCTCTGGGATTCTGCCTGACTCGAAAACAATTCAATTCCAGAGTGATATATACTGTTAACTTTCAATGCGTACTCTCTTCCGGGAGAATCTTCGGTGTAATTAAGATCGAAAATGACTCTTGGCTGCCAACTCTCAGGCGGCCAATTATCCGCTTGATGAGACCTTCCAACCGCCCAGATAATTGTTTGAGGATTTAGCTCCTCAAGACTTTTATCCTTCAATTTTTCAGGTGCAAACTTTATATCTCCGGTACGACTCGAAATACCTACACAGTCTGGCAGCAAATTCTTAATCGGATGCAGCATTCCACCGCCACCCCAAATCACAGGCTCTAAATCTTTCAAACTTTCAAGAAAATCTCTCAAACCAATAAGGTCGGTATTAGTGCCTCTCCAGCAGGCATTGGCTCCATCCCAAATCATAGTGTTTAAGCTTTGAATCGATTCATCAGGATCTAAACAAATCTCAAATGACTTTTCTTTAAAAGGACTTGTCACTGCAGCGCCTCGAAGACCAATTGATTGGAGCCAATTCAAATTCTCTTCTGTAAACTCGCTTTCATCTAACCTAATCTTATAGAAGTTCATTTCCATAGAGCTCGTAAAATCTAAATGCTCCATTGGAGATCTAGAATGTTCGACTGGGTTTCCAAAAACTGCAAAGAAATTATTTCCAGGGAATTTGTGGTTAATCCACTCCATTGGTGTTGGTTGATCCAAAACCAAACCATCATCAAGTCGAATAAAATTCAAACCTTTTTGCTGAGTGTAGGCCATTCGGTACCACTGCCATCGGCCATCGTCACTAGAAGGATAAAAAAGGCGTCCGTTACCAG
>CAZFYV010000051.1:0-16231 GCA_964523195.1 uncultured Pseudobdellovibrionaceae bacterium | reverse complement strand
AACTGCTGCTGCAGCAGTTTCGTAAATGGCGCTTTGGGGCTCGATTTCAGACTTTGGATCGACTCCAAAAAAGAACTTTAAATCTATAGTATCAACGGCATCACAGTTAGTGTGGAGCTGGTAGTCAGTTGTAAGCTTTAACTTTGGGTCGCCTATCTTTCGTGTTTCAGCGTCAGCTCCCAAAAGAGAATCGTTGATTCCCTTGGCCTCTATATATTTGATCCATTTATCAAAAGCCCACTTGATACCGTCAGCGATTTGATCACTTGTGACGTTTTCCGTAAAGGCTTCAGAGGCCTCAAAACAGATGTCGATTTTTTGGTCGACTCCGGTAAACCAGGCAGCTTTCTGCTGAAGGAGGACATTGTCGGATCCACCTCTAGAGCCCGTACCATTGGTTAACGAGCTACCAGGCCCAGTTTCCTCTGAGGTATTAAGGGGTTGAGGCGCGCCTCCACGGTTTGTGGTGCCCGCTATAGGGTTTCCGGTCTTGTCTTTTGTTGCCTTACAGCCAACAAAGGTCATTAGAAAAATTGTGATTAAACACGCAAATAAAGCTCTCACTCTGCCTCCGCCATTTTAGTAGAGCAAGACTAGTGCCCGAATCTTGCAATGATATTTTCATATCTTAGCGAGGTGAACTCGTAGACGGATTACAAGATGTAAACCGATTTGCAGCCACTGGAGAATTTGCCTGAGCAAAATCGGGCGAAATAAGACACTGCTCTATAATATATAGACAGTTATATTTTATAGACAGTTTCTCTATCGGCTAAGATGACCAGTAATTGTGATGACCCAAGGCCGGGTCAGTAAAAACAAGCATGAGGCAGAGATGAGTAAGATGCAGTTAAGAGATCAAATTGAAATGACAGTTAGAGATCGCAACCTAAAAGCGGCGAGACCTTTGATTCGCAAGTTTATGCGAATCAGTGATGTGCCTATGGATCTTTTGACTTGTTGCGAGTGGTACCGTCGTCTTGGTCTGTATCGAGAAGGTTATCTTCTTCTTAAAGACTTAAACCTACCAACTCAGTCCTTGGCTTCAAATACGAACCAAGGGCAAAAACTCCTTTGGTTTGCTCGTTTCTTAAACTGGTTAGGTGCGAGTCAATATGCTAGCCAGATTTTAGGTTTTGTGGATTTAGTAGATTCCGAATCTCTCTCAATTGGTGCAGGCATTTATCTCGCAGATTTTGATCACGCGAAAGCCGAAGAGCTTTACAGAAAGAGTTTTGAGCTGGCAACTTGGTCGAATTCCTATTCCATGCGTTTGGCGAAATTAGGTTTGGCAGATGCTCTTGGTGGTTTAGGTCGTTTTGATGAAGCCTTAGTTGAATCTGAATTTGAAACCTCCAGTGATGAATCATTACTTAAAGGGATTAAACTCCAGGCACAAGGGGAGTATCTCGCTCGTGCTGGTGCCTTTCAAAAGTCTTTGGAGTTATTCAAGAAATCTCGTCTTTTCTTTTCTGAAGAAGATCAATCTACCGATCGTGCTTTGCTAGAAAAATGGCAAGGTTATGTTGAGTGTAAGCTCGGTAATGAAAAGGGATTAGAAAAGTTAGATATAGCTTATAATATTCTTCGAGAGTGTTCGTTTAGAGACGAGGCTTGGCTCGACGTCGACCGGTTAAGACTAGAAGTTGATGAGTTAAGTCCGAGATCTCTTGATGAACTTCGATTACATCCCGGCTTAAGCTCATGGATGAAAGAGCAACTAGGAGTTGAGAGTACCTACAAAATTGAATCTGTCGATCCAAGTACGATTGTCTATATGGATAGTCGCGAAGGAAAGTGGTCTGGTAAACGGCAGTTGGCTCTTTCAAAAGAGATTGAGCTTCTCGCACTTCTGAAGCTCGCAGGGTCTCAAGGCCTTTCGATGATGAAAGTGTTTACTTTTCTATGGCCGGACGAACTCTATGCCTTAGATCAAATGGAGCAAAGAATAGCTCAGATATTAAGGCGACTCAGAGTTTTAGAGCATATCGGAATCGAAATGGATAATCGTCGATTAACTTTGGTCAAGGGAATGGATACGATTTCTGTTTATAACTCTGGAAACAAGAAACCGATATTTTTAAGTACCTTTTCTGATTTCAAAACTTCAGATCTTCAAAACTATTACAACCTTTCCAATTCCCAGGCTCGGAATTATATTCGATATTGGATGGAAACAGGTTGGATCGAGCGAACCGGCTCTGGACGGCAAACTTTTTATAGAATTTCTGAACTGTAAGCCCCCTATCGAATTCAAAAAAATGGGCTATCTTGATCAGTAAATTGTAAAACTGCAGTTAACAATTCATTTTGCGATAAGAAAAATCTCTGCGTTCAGTAGGCATTTATTTTATGCTGGTTTTTGAGAGTTACATAATTTTAATCTGAGACCTCAAAGAGACAAAAAATGTCAATTTCACGATTTTTCATTCCCAATTTATCTATATATATCAATGTATTAGATTGTCCTAGCTTGATGGGGGCCACAGGATTGATGGAGAGCAAAGTTCCGGTGATCAAGTTGTAGGGTTGAACAAGGGAAAGCAAACTAGTGGCAAAAAATAAAGGGGTTAGTAATGAAAGCTTTTTTAAAGTTTTTGCCGTTGTGTTGTGCAAATGTTGTTTTAACAACAAGTTTTCTGGTCATCTCTCAAGATGCCTATGCTGGTCGAGTATGTGCGAGTGAAGTCTCGGACTTCGATCGCAAATCCAGAGAAGCTCAAGAGATTGTCGGCGAAAGTAGTTCGGTTTTTTCAAGCTGTCGGCAAGGAATGTTTGCCAATAGTCTCAGTGACTTTAATGAAGAAATCACTGAAAAGAGAACCTCGGTTAAAACCCTAACTTCAGAGGTTCGAAACGCCAATGCAAGTGGACGTTGTAGAGCTTTAAAGAGGTATAAAAGAGTTGAAGCTGATATCGCAAGAACTCTAAATAAGGTTCGAACGAATTTTCGAAAGTACGGCGGCTATTTTGATAGTGCCATTCGCAAAATGTCTCAGCGTACCAGCCCTCGAGTTTGTGCGGACTACAATGGTAATATGGATCGTATCGAGCGAATTAAAAACTATCATCTCAATCGAGTCATTCGCAGTTTTCTTAGTTTACGTGAGTGCATGTCAGGTATTTCCAATCAAATGCGCTGTAACTAAGAGCATTTAATACAGGTTTTAGTATTTTATTTGTCCTTTTGGGAGAAATTCTATAGGTTCTCCCAATGACTAATTCTGAAATCCAAAAATCTGATTCAAAGCCAGTCGGTCAATTCACCCTTGAAGCCCAATCGGGAAATGCCCGTGCAGCTCGGTTTCAGACCCACCATGGTGAATTCAGAACACCAGTATTTATGGCTGTTGGCACCAAGGCGACCGTTAAAGCCATGAGCCCACATGAATTGAAGGATAATGGCTGTCAGGTAGTATTGGGAAATACCTATCACTTACATTTAAGGCCTGGTGAAGAAACCGTCAAAAATATGGGTGGTCTTCATAAGTTTATGAACTGGGATGGTCCTATTCTTACGGATAGTGGTGGTTTTCAGGTTTTTTCTTTGAGTTCTTTGAGAAAAATTTCTGAAGAAGGTGTCGAATTCAGAAGTCATATAGATGGCAGTAAACTATTTATCAGTCCCGAAAAATCCATGGAAATTCAAATGGACCTGGGCTCCGATATAATTATGGCTTTTGATGAATGTTTATCTTGGCCCAACTCCGAAGAAAATATTCGAAAGTCTATGGCCATGACCCATCGCTGGCTCGAGCGTTGTAAAACCCATATGACTCGTAAAGAGAGTTTGCTCTTTGGAATTGTTCAAGGGGGGCTTGATCACAAACTTCGAATGGAAAGTCTTGAGGCGGTCTCTAATATTGAGCTACCAGGCTATGCCCTTGGAGGTTTCAGCGTAGGAGAACCCCCAGAAGTCATGCATAAGCTTTTACCTGATGTTGCTCCGCATATGCCGAAGAATAAGCCGAGATATTTGATGGGTGTTGGAACGCCACTGGATTTGGTCATCGCTGTTGATAGTGGAATTGATATGTTTGACTGCGTTCTTCCGACGCGTGTCGCCAGAAATGGAACTCTTTTTACGACCCAAGGAAAAGTGTCCATTAAGCGCAAAGAATATAAAGAAGATCCATCACCATTGGACCCAAATTGCGAGTGCTATACCTGCCAAAATTATTCAAAAGCTTACCTTCGTCATTTATATATGGCTGGCGAAATTTTGGGCGCGCGCCTAAATACCCTTCATAATTTGCATTTTTACTTCAAGCTTATGGACGATATGAGATCCGCGATTATGGATGGCACATGGGAAGAGTTTAAAACTCGATTTTTTGCCACCTGGTTAAAGTCAAAAAACTAAAGGCTCCAAACTTTTGCGCCACAGAGCGCATTTCCAAGTCATCGCTGGTGGCCTGCGCTATGCATTAAATTATTGATTCTTCTCTCAAAAGATGGGAATACCACTGTTTGATAAAGAGGAGGCTATTCCATGCTTTGGAGTTCAATTGCCTGGGCTCAAGAGGCCGGCGCACAACAGGGACCTGGCGGTATCGCTGCTTTCGCTCCCTTCCTAGTACTTATTGTTGTTATGTATTTCTTAATGATTCGACCACAAGCTAAACGTCAGAAGACACACCAGCAATTTATCACAAATCTAAAACGAGGCGACTCTGTTTTGACGACCAGTGGAATTCTTGGAACAATCGAGGGAATCACTGAAAAATGGGTAACACTTGAAATTGCCGATGGCGTTCGAGTACGCTTATTAAAAAATCAGGTATTACAAGCAGCTAAAGAAGAGGCATAAGAATGTTAATTGAAAGCTATAGAACTCGGGTCATTATAACGCTTGTGGCGTTAGTAGTGGGAATCCTGTGGACCGTTCCTAATTTTGTTGAGTTTGGTAAAGACGACATTTGGGTCAGCAAAGATCAAATCAACTACGGTTTGGATATCCAAGGTGGACTTCATATTGTTATGGGAGTTGGTGTTGACGATGTTATTCGTAAGCAAACGACCTTTATTGCAGATGCGTTCAAACAAGGATTCAAGCAGCAAACAGAAAAAGAGATCACGTCGGTGACCACAGGGGATCTTCTTCGAGGAGAAGTGACTATCGAGGTTCCCAACGAGGCTATGGTTCCTGAAGTTGAAAAATACATTCAGGATGAATACTACTCAAGAGATCAAGGTAACTATCGACCTATTCTTCAGGTGATTGAAACTACTGGAACTCAAATTAAAGCGCGTTATTTCGAGCCATATATAAGAGGACTTAAGACTCAAATCGTAGAGAGAACGGTTGAGACATTGAGAAACCGTATTGATGGTCTCGGTCTTGGTGAGCCTAATATTGCGGCCCAAGGTGACGATCGAATTATAGTTCAGCTTCCGGGTTTGAAATCTGAGCAAACAGCCTTCGCAAAAGATGTCATCAAGCGAACTGCTCAGTTGAGGTTTGTTATTGTGAATGAAACAGTTCCAATTCCTGAGCTAGAGAAGCTTATTATGGATGCCGAAAAAGAAGGTGGCTTCACATTCGGTCAAGAGGGACTTGAGTACAAAGACTATCTTGTAAAATTGAATGAGCAGCTCAAAGGTAAATTACCGGCTGATACGGCTATTTATTTCGAAAAAGCTGCTCAGGCCAAGAGTATTACGACTGGTCGTATCCCTTATCTTCTTGAAGAAAAGAACAATGTTGGAGGAGAAAATCTGACGAATGCAGAGGCAACCTTCTCTAATAACATTCCAGTGGTTCTTTTCAGATTTAATGCTAAAGGGACAAAGCCTTTTGCTGAATTGACTGAAAAGCATGTTGGACGACGCATGGCTATCGTTCTTGATGGCGTCGTAAAATCTGCGCCGAACCTAAAGAGTGCGATAACTCAGGGATCTGGCCAGATTGAAATGGGTGGAGGAAATCGTGATGATGACTTCCAAGAAGCAAAGACAATTGCAACGGTCCTACGAGCTGGTGCACTTCCTGCTGATTTAACTCAACTCGAAGAAAGATCTGTTGGACCTTCTTTAGGGCAGGACTCTATTGACCGCGGTAAAATGGCGGGTCTCCTAGGTGGAGTGCTAGTCCTAATATTCATGCTTATCTATTATAAAGGGTTTGGAGTTGTTGCGAACTTGGCACTCTCTTTTAACATTCTTCTCATTCTCGCCATTCTAACGTCTCTTGGTGCGACTCTTACGCTTCCAGGTGTTGCGGGTATCGTTCTTACAGTTGGCGAACGTCATTATCTTTGAGAGGATTAAGGAAGAAATTAATAAAGGGGCAGCATTGACCGCTGCCGTAAGAGAAGGTTACGCGAGAGCATTTTCGGCAATCTTCGATGCCAATATTACAACAGCAGCAACTTGTATTGTTCTTATGTATTTCGGAACAGGTCCTGTAAGAGGATTTGCTGTTACTCTAATTATTGGAATTGTAACGTCCATGTTTACCGCGATTTTTGTTAGTCGAGTACTAGTTGATACATTTGTAACTCGCTTTAAAATGAAGTTGGCGATTTAAGGAGAGCTCCAGTGAATAAAAACGAAAAAACCACTTCAAGTAGTAGTATGCGAGGAAAAATCAACTTTACTGGTCAAGCTCCATTAATGGCTGTTATTTCGGCGATTGGTGTTGTCTTAGCCCTTGGACTTATCTTTACCAAGGGTTTTACCTATGGAATCGATTTTGCCGGAGGAACTGAGGTACAGGTTCAGTTCACTGAAGCTGTCGAGGTCGCTCAGGTTCGAAAATTTACAGATGACCTTGGTTATAAGAACGCAACGGTTCAAGCTTTTGGTGAAGATAACGAATTCCTAATTCGTTTAGAAGCTGCCAAAGGTAAAGACGATAAAGAAACCAATAAAATGAATAACGAAACTATTCAAAAGGTGACAGAAGCACTCAAGGCGCAGATGCCTTTGGCTGCAGATGGAATTCGAAGAGTAGATTCAGTTGGTCCGCAGATCGGTGATGAGTTGAAGCGAAACGGTTTGTTAGCGGTTTTTTATTGTCTTCTTATGATTTTAATCTACGTCGGTCTTCGATTTGACTATAAGTATGCTCCTGGAGCCGTGCTTTGTTTATTCCATGATGCGATAATCGTTCTTGGAGTTTTCTCTTTGATCGAACACGAGGTGAACGTAACCATTCTTGCTGCTATTTTGACTATTATTGGTTACTCGCTTAACGATACGATCGTTAATTTTGACAGAATTCGTGAAAATGAAGACGTTTATAAAGGTAAAGCGCTAGATATGATCGTTAATAGATCGATCAATGACGTTTTATCTCGAACAATTTTAACATCGGTAACAACAATGCTTGCTGTTCTTTGCCTCTACTTTTTAGCGGGTGGAGTAATTACAGACTTCGCATTGGCACTTGGAATCGGTGTTGTTGTCGGAACCTACTCTTCAATTTATGTGGCGTCTCCGATCGTGTTAGTTGTTCAAAAAATGATGGATAATAGAAAGTCGGCGGCCTAGGTCGTCCAAACGGGGGGGAGCTGTTGTCTCAACAGCCTGAATGGGAGGTGCGGGGTTCCGCGCCTCCTTCTTCTTTTGTGGATAGTTTTCCTCAAGAAGTCGTAGAGTTTTTGTTTAGAAGAGGCTTTGAGTCAGAGTCGGCCATGGAGAAATGGCTGAACCCTTCTCTTAAAGAGCTTCGCTCTCCGTTTCTTTTAAAAGATATCGAAAAGTTCACTGATCGCTTGATCGAGGCCCGATCCAAGAGTGAAAAAATATGTATATTTGCTGACTATGATATGGATGGAACTCCTGGATTAGCTCTCGGACTTCAAGCTCTAAAGGATATGGGCTTTAAGGATGTAATTTATTTCCAACCGGATCGCTTTGAAGATGGCTATGGTTTACACCCATACCATGTTGAAGACCTTCACAATAAGGGTGTTAAAGTTATTCTTACGGTTGATCTTGGTATTACAGCTGTTGAAGCCTGTGAAAAAGCCAATGAACTTGGAATTGATGTCGTCATTACTGATCACCACTTAGCTCAGGAAGTTTTACCAAATGCCTACGGGATAGTTAATCCGAACCAGCCAGCTTGCGAATCGGGTTTAGGTCATCTGTGTGGAGCCGGAGTTATTTTTTATGCCTGTCTGGCATTAAAAAGTGAGCTTATAAAACAAAAATTACTCGAAAGTAAAATCGATACCAAGACCTGGCTGGATTGTTTTACCATTGGTACAGTTACTGACTTGGTTCCTTTGATCGCCGAAAACAGAGTTTTGGTGAAGCACGGCTTGATCGCACTTCAGAATACAAAACGAGTTGGCTTGCAAAAGCTTATGGCCTCTTTGGGTTTGAAAGGTCGAGAGTTAAGTGCTCAAGATGTTGCTATAAAACTAGCCCCCAAATTGAATGCACTTTCTCGTATGGGAAGTGAAGTTCGAGCTATTGAGTTATTTTTGGTTGAGGATGCTGACCAGGCAAACCTTCTCGTAGATTTAATCTTAGGGGTGAATGATCAAAGACGAAGTATTCAGTCTGAAAACGAATCATGGGCGCTAGAACAAGTTCAACGTTTTAGTGATAAAGATTATATTTATTTACGTAAAAAAGATATTCATCCGGGTGTCTTGGGGCTAATCGCCACAAAAGTTTCTCAAAAATCAGGTAAGCCTACTTTTGTAGCTGCTGAAAACGAAGAAAATCAATTATTGGGATCTGCTAGAGCCCCCGAAAATTGGAATGGAAATTTGGTAGATGCACTCACTCACAGTGCAGATTCACTAGAGAAGTTTGGTGGTCATGCAAGTGCTGCAGGTTTTGAACTCACAGGGTCTTCTGAAGAAAGTTTCGAAACTCTTTTAGAATCGTTTGATTTTAAGTCTGGCTATGCCTCTCAGAGTTTGCCAATCTTATACGACTCCGAATTGGAGTTTACTCAAATTGATTATCAATTTATGAACTGGATAAAAGCACTTGGTCCTTTTGGACAAGAATATGAAGTGCCAAGATTTAGGTTCAATAATCTCGTCCTAGTTTCAAAAAAAGTTCTAAAGGGTGGTCATCTCAAGCTTAGTGTGAAGCAGGGAAATAAAACCATGGAAGCTCTGTATTTTTCCCCAGAGAATCCGTTGAACGATCTCCAGCCGGGAGATTCCTTGAGTCTTGTTGCGGAGCCGCAATGGAACTTTTTTGCGGGGCGCAAATCTCTGCAGTTACTAATCGTTGATTGTAGGCCCTCAGCGACCAAATACGAGAATTAGGTTAATTCCTCCATTTCAGATTACAGCTATTGAAAGTCACATATGGTCATGTTAGCTTTTTCAGGTTCCTGTGGGAGGGGAGATGAAGTCTGATGATTCAGGGGTAAAACCTTCTGATCTCAATAATTTAAGAGACGATTCAGTCATTCGAGGCGATGAACTCGAAGGACAAACTGATTCAAGTTTCGGTAAACCACTGGATCGCGCGCTCTTAGCCTTCAAAACATCAAAACTAGAGCCCTATCTTGATCAACTTAAATCCTCTAAGAACCTTGATATTATGCAGGTTTTGGGTCGCCAAATATTAGACCGGGCCGATGAAATGAAAGATGTTTTATCAAGCGATCAGATGGAACAATTGAAAAACGAAATTCAGCGACAAAAAGTAGTGAGAGAAGCAAGTCGTTTAACAAAAGAAACCATCTCTAAAGTTTTTCCTGCAAAGAAGTCAAATAAGTCCGATGAAGATTCTTCTGAAAACTTCGATTCTGAAACTGAGTAATTTGTATTTATGAAGTCCCTAGTTCTTTTATCTTCTGGGTTAGATTCCGCAGTAAATTTGTATCAAGCAAACAAGGATACTGAGGTCATAGGTGCTTTAACGGTGGATTATGGGCAAAAAGCGGCCGTTAAAGAACTTGAGTACTCTGCAAATCTTTGTCGTAAACTCAATATTCGAAACATAATAATTCAGCTTCCATTTTTTAAAGATTTCACATCCACCGCCTTAGTGAATCGATCCGAAGATATCCCGTCTGGTGAATCAGTGCAAATTCATGATCAAAATCAAAGTGAATGGTCTGCTTCAAGAGTTTGGGTGCCAAATCGCAATGGTGTATTTTTAAATGTAGCAGCTGCATATGCTGAAGGATTGGGAGCTAAGGTTGTGGTTGTCGGCTACAATCTCGAAGAAGCTCAAACTTTTCCAGATAATACACAGGAGTTTTTGGACCAGTCGAATACAGCATTCGCCTACTCTACACAAAGTAAAGTGACAGCGATGTCTTATACGACAAATCTAAATAAAACTGAGATCGTAAAACGAGGACTCGAGCTGGGTTTGGATTTAAAAGATGTCTGGCCCTGTTACGAGACTGGAGCTCAGCCTTGTGGTAAATGTGAATCCTGTCAGCGATTTGTGAACGCTTTGACCGAAAATGGTATTTCAAAAGATGAGGTTTGGACCAACTAAGTTGCTGGAGGAGTTAAAGTGGCCCTTGAGGTTTTAAGTCATTATTCTGATAAAAACTTAAAGTACGATGGATCTCAGCTAAGAAGTCTTTTTGGCTATACTGAGTTTGGAATTGAAGGGGATTCCGTTTGTGGCTGGCGTGGTCCTTGTAATGTTCGTTTAGACCATATGGTTGATAGTGAAGATAAAGTTCAAGGGCTATCTATTGAGTCTGATGAAATGCTTCATGTAATAGTTGAGCTTTTTCATTGGCAAATTCACGGTGGAGTTGTCGTCCAGAGACTTCTCTCAGAGCAAGTAAAGACCTTACTTTTAGAACTCACGAACGAAAGTTATACAGATTTCGAGCGTCGCGGAGACGACCTGTATTTTAAGCAGGGCAAGTTAAATGTGAGTATAGCGACGTCATCAACCCATTCTGTACTTATTCACTACGGAATTAATGTAACGAATAAGGGAACACCCATAAAAACCAGTTCTTTGGAAGATTTTAAAGTGGATGTGGATTCATTTGCAAAAAAGCTGCTAGCAAATATGAGTGCAGAATTGACTTCGATCGAACGGGCAACTCGCAAAGTCTTTGGGGTCAACTAAGTCACTCAGGCTTTTCGGATTTTGAGTCAGCTAAAAAGAACAATCCCAGTAAGATTGTGGTCGCCAAACAAAATACAAGAATAAGCGCAATACCTCCGCGGAATTTTTGCAGAGGAAGAAAATCTTCATTGTAGCTATTAATAGATATGACGTAGTGATTTTCTTGTTTTCCGAGAAATAGAGGGTTCATGAACCCACTAATGCGTTTATTACCAAGATTTGTTTCAAATTTTCGAGGGCGTGCTAAGCCACGAACGCCTTTCAAATACAAACTCAAGTATTTGAAGTCATCGTCGGTTAGAGTGTTTTGCAAGATAAACCATTCACTGGATTCTTTGTCATAAGATGCAAGGACGAGTTCAGATTTAAGTGAGCTGAAAAGCCCTGCAAGAATTTTTAAATCGATGACTTTTGCGGCTGAAACAAAATGAGGAAAGATTTTGCCGGGAACAGTTGATGAGATGCCCTGATAGAGCAGTTCATCTTTCCTTTTAAACCACTTTGCAGTGGTCCCGATGGAGGAGGTGTCTTCGCCGATAAAGTAGTCGGGCACCAAGTTGTCATCGAAAAAGGCATCTACGACTTTATCCTCCTGCCAGTATCTCAGTGTGTTGTAACCCCTTGTTTTGAGGTCCTCGATAATTTCTTTCTTTGTGGGCAGGCGCTCACGAGCCACATAAATTTTCGATTTCGCTTCTTTTACAGTTTTATTGTACGAGGGGTTATGAAGCAGAGTGGCGAATTGATCCACCAGCAGCGCATCTAGTCGCATTTTATCGAGGAGTTCTTGGCGAACCTTAATGTCTAAACGATCAAGACTTACTTGCTCGACAAACTCTTGGCTATCTGAAGCTAAATGGTAGGTGAAAAAGCTAGCTCCCGCAAAAAAGAGGGCCTGAAGACAGATGATTGCAATGAGAAGTCTGAATTTTCTTTGGTTTCTATCCATGCTTTAATTGTCGCGCGTCAGAGGTCCAAGTCAAGTTCATCTGACACACGGGAAAGGCTTGATTTCATTCATAGAACTGACTAATTTCAACCAGTCAAAAAACTTGATTTTTAGTAATCAAAATATGAATTGAGGTAGGTAATGACACCGAGAGTAAGAGAGATTTTGAGTTGGTATACTTCAGATAACCCAGGCGTTCTGAACAATATGGCCCGTGTCCTTAATCACGGCAAGTTGGGCGGAACTGGTAAGGTTGTAATTCTTCCTGTCGATCAAGGGTTTGAACATGGACCAGCAAGAAGTTTTGCTAAAAACCCTGATGGCTATGATCCTTTTTATCATGCGAGTCTGGCTGTTGAATCTGGGTGTAATGCTTATGCCGCTCCTCTAGGTTTTATCGAAACTATTGCAAGAGATTTTGCGGGAGACCTTCCTCTTATTTTAAAAGTGAACAACTCCGACACTTTGTTTTCGGGTGAATCTCCAATTTCGGCGATTACGTCTTCTGTAGATGATGCTCTAAGATTAGGATGTGCTGGAATAGGTTTTACTATCTATCCGGGCTCTTCCAATCGTAAACAAATGTATGAAGAGATTCAAATTGCGGCTCAAGAAGCTAAAGCTGCAGGCTTGCTCGTAGTGATCTGGTCTTATCCACGAGGTGAGCAGTTATCAAAAGAAGGTGAGACTGGAATCGATGTTGTCGCTTACGCCGCACAGATTGCTGCTCAATTGGGGGCTCACTTCATTAAAGTTAAGCCGCCAACAGCTCACATTGAACAGGAAGCCGCCAGAAAAGTTTATCAAAGTGAAAATATTAACATCGAAAAACTAAGTGATCGTACTCGTCACGTAATTCATTCTTCTTTCAACGGCAAACGTGTCGTTATTTTCAGTGGTGGTGCAGCCAAAGGGACTGATGAAATACTTGAAGAAGTAACTCAACTTGCTAAGGGCGGAGCTTTTGGAAGTATCATGGGAAGAAATGCTTTCCAAAGACCTAAGGCTGAAGCTTTGGATTTGTTAAACCAAGTGATGGAGATCTACCGCGGGCAAATTGATTAATTTCAATTCAGCAAGATTAGAAATTTAATATCTGAAAAGATTTTGGGATATATTATGAGTGAAGAAAAAACAGCAAAGGAAAACCCTCTTAGAGCAGAAAAACGCAGAAAGCTTGAAGAGATGCGGGCAGCAGGCATTGACCCTTTCCCACACAACTATGAGCGCACTGCGACTCTTGAGAAAATTAGAAGTGACTTTGATTCCATCGAAGTTGGTGAAAAGAAAGAGGATGCTGTTTTTAAAGTGGCTGGTCGATTAATGACAAAACGACCTATGGGTAAAGCTGCATTTTTTAATATCCAGGATCAATCGGGGAATATTCAGGTTTATTTGCGTAAGGCTGATCTTCCCGAAGAAGACCAAAAAGCTTTTGAACTTATAGACCTCGGTGATTTCGTGGGTGTGGAAGGTTTTGTTTTTAAAACTAAAAAAGGTGAGTTGTCTCTAAATGCCACTCGCTTTTCTTGTTTGTGTAAAACATTAGAGCCTCTTCCTGAAAAATTTCACGGTGTTCAAGATGTTGAGATTAAATATCGTCACAGACACTTAGACTTGATCACCGATATGGAATCGCGCAAGGTTTTTGAAACTCGATCTAGAATCATTGCTGAGATTCGCAGTTTTCTGAACAATCGAGGTTTTCTAGAAGTTGAGACCCCGGTTCTTCAGCCGATTTATGGCGGAGCAGCGGCCTATCCCTTTTCAACTCATCACAGAGCTTTAGATATGAAATTGTATCTAAAGATTTCTCCAGAACTTTATTTAAAGCGATTAATTGTTGGCGGGTTTGAGAAAGTTTATGAGGTCGGTAAGAACTTTAGAAATGAAGGTATTGATCGCTCTCACAATCCTGAGTTCACCATGCTTGAGTGGTACGAAGCTTACACAGATTACAATTATCAAATGACTCAATTTGAGGAGCTTGTAAGTTCATTGGCTGAGAAGGTCACTGGAAGTACTAAAGTTCAATACCAAGGGAAAGAAATTGATTTTACAACGCCATGGAAGCGCCTTTCTGTGAACGATGGAGTTAAACAGTACGGGGATATTGACCCAGAATCGGCCAGTGATGATGAGCTTTTTAAAAAGGCGAAGTCTCTTGGTAGTGATATGGAAAAACCAAAGTCTCGCGGCGAAATGATCATGGAGATTTTCGAGCTGTGTGCTGAGCAACATTTATGGCAGCCGACTTTTGTTATTGATCATCCGGTTGAAATCTCGCCATTGACTAAAATGCATAGAGATAAAAAAGGCGTTGTCGAGCGTTTCGAGCCTTTTGCCGCCTGTATGGAAATCGGAAACGCCTATACAGAGTTGAATGATCCCGTTGATCAATATGAACGTTTAAAAGAACAGGAATCAAAACGTGTGGTTGATGAAGAAGCTCAGCCTATGGACGAGGACTTTTTACACGCAATCGATACGGGGATGCCTCCAACCGGTGGTGTTGGTCTTGGCGTTGAGAGAATTGTAATGATTCTCGCTGATCGCCCAAGCATAAGAGATATTCTGTTGTTCCCAACCATGAAGCATAAGGATAATTGATTTGAAGAATATAATTGTATTTTCTTTTATAGCTTTGTTTTTGTTTGGATGTCAGACGATTCCGCCTGAGACGAAAGTCTCAACCTCAAAGTCGATACCAAAGAAAAAACTAGAGCCCCTGCACGATTGGAGTAAAACACCAATTGAAGTCAAAGAAGATACGGTTATTGTCGATGCAAGATCTGATTTTGAGTTTTCATTGAGTCATATCGACGGGGCGGTTCACTTAAGATGGAGTGATTTTGATCTTGAGAAGAATACAAAATCAAAGAAACGCCTTAAAAGACAATTTTCGAAGTTGGCGAGAAGGTTAGCACTTAAAGGCATTCATCCAGAGTCCCATGTTATAGTCTACGGCAAGGGGCCTACTGGCCGAGGAGAAGAAGGGCGGATTGCCTGGATGCTTTATTACCTTGGGGTTAAAAATGTTTCTTTTATCGGAGAGCGCTATTTAAAGAGTTGGCCATGGTCTAATGAAAAGGCTTTGAAAACTAAAAATGCGAAATATTGGGAGCCTAATTTAGTGGAGCGAATCTCGATTCAACCCAAGGAATTTGAGAAGCTTCTTAAGAGAGATGGTGAGTACAAACACAATTCTCATTCCATGGCTGCAAATGACCAATTTAGAATTATTGATGTTCGTTCGGAAAAAGAATATTTGGGGCGAACAGGTTTGAGTCGTACAAATTCGGTGCCTGATTTAGGAGCTCTGAATATTTCTTTCAAAGAATTCTTTAAAGACGATGGTCGACTAAATAAATCTGTTGTGCGTGCATTAAAGAGCATCGGTATTAAGAAAAACACAAAGCTTATCGTTATCAGTGAAAAAGGCGTTAGATCCTCTGCCGTTACGATGGCACTTATCGCCATGGGCTTTAATGATGTAACTCATTTAGAGGGTGGCCTTCGCCGCTTTCTAAAAGTCGATATGTAATCTGCAACTAACGGTAAACTCTAATTCCACTGTCACAACTGTCGAACTTTCTATCTTTTTAGTCGGCTGTCGGACTATTAATGTCACCGTCTCATAATGATACACTTTTACGGGGTTTTCCTTCGTTAAATCAAACCAGTTCAATGTGAAGGGCACAAAGCTTGTACTGTAGAAAGTAAAATTCTCCACACCTCATATAAGTGGTGGAAAGGATGACAGATGAAAACAATTAGATCTTCCAGATTAGTCTCTACATTTGTTGTCTTCGTGATGTTGCTCGTAGCCTCTATTTCTTTTGGTGCTAAAAACCACCTGAAGATTGAGCGAAGTCCCGACTCAGTTCAGCCTGAGTTAGATAAAGAGAGTCGTGTAATTCAGAGCCAAGAGCTAGAGGTTATCCTTAGGCTGTTGGACCTTCCTTCAAATGAGAGGGGAGACGTGATTAATGAGTTTATTAAAAGCGGTGAACTTAAAATTCGTGAAATGAGTCAGAATTGGGACGAGTTAAAGATTGTCTATAGAACTTTATCTGATTTTCATCGTTTAAGAGTGACTAGAGACAGGCTCTCGTTAGCGGTTTCCACAGGGCAGGAGCTTGACCATTACGTAAAAACAAAACAAATAAAGCCAGAAGTTGCATCAGCACTTTTGAGTTTAACTTTAGAGAATAGAATTAAAGGCTCTTCGTACTCTCAGGTGTATCTCGTATTGGA
>CAZFYV010000050.1:0-16306 GCA_964523195.1 uncultured Pseudobdellovibrionaceae bacterium | reverse complement strand
TTTTCAATTACTTCTCCATGGGCCAACTCCTGTGCCTTTCCATGATCATTCTAGGGGCCATGATTTGGAGGGCACGTAAGGCTTCTTGATTGATTCCAAGCGCAAATCGTGGTTATGTCGACCTTAAACAAATTAGCAGCATTACTTTTAAAGGAGAATCAACATGGCTAAGACAATTCTTAGAATTGGAATTGGATTTGGTGCCCTCTTGGGTTTTTGGATTTCTTTACTCGGTGGAGGCCCTTTAGGACTTTCTATCGGAGCTGCACTTTTAAAGTTTTGGGTAGGCGGCTAGATTTAAAACCTAGGATGCTGGCTCAGCTGTCTCATGAGAACTGTTGAGCCATATCTTTATTTTTGATTGTGTTTGCTCACTAATTCTATTGAGCTCATGGCAGTCAAACTCCGTTAGAACACCACCACTTTTCATCGTTTTTTCCATTTGCCTTAAGGCATGAACTACCTGAAAAGCCATAATGGTCTCCGAAGCACCTTTAAGCTTATGAATGGCTTCTCCTGCTTTCTTTTCGTCCTGCTCCACAACTGCGTCGAGAATAGACTTCAAATCCTCTTCGATGGTTCCTGCATAGGTACCTAAAGCGAGTTGGCAGAGCTCAATATCTCCACCCAAGTTTTTTACCAACCTTTTGTGATCAAAAACTGGAATGTCGCGATCTTGCACAAAGTGAAATAACTGAGTCGTCAACTTTCGATGCTCGCTCTTTATCGGAGACTTTCCCTTTTCAACAACACTATCCAAAGCGTGCATCAAATGGTTTTTCTCAATTGGTTTTTCGATAAATTCAACGGCTCCTTGATTCCAGGCTTTCTCGGTTACCGTCTCATTATTAAACTTAGTCATAACAACTATGCTTAATTCGGGATTTAATTCTCTATACTCTTCAAAATGGTCCAGGGAATTTCCATCGGGAAGATGAACGTCAGTGATCAAAATTTCGAACTGATCATCACTTTTTAGGGCGGCCTTAGCTTTCTCTATATTTGAAACAAATCGCATATTATAGGGTCTAGACTGCAACAACCCCCGTATGACAATAGAGACTGTTGGGTCGTCATCCAGTACCAAAATTAAACGCTTTTTCTGTTTCATATAACGTACCTCTTCAAGCGGAGTTAATAATCTATCGGAAAGTCTAGGTGAAAAATATGTGAAGAATTCCTTAAATTTCCACAAATTTCGCACATTTAAATAGCTAAAAACACTGAAACTTTACCCCCCTTTTCCCGATAAGTTTTTTAACAAGTGTTCAAGAAAAGGTGAATACAACTTGATAGACTCTTCCAACCCTCAATATAGACAACACATGCGATTACTCGTAGATCATGTGATTGAAGTTGTCGGCCAAGAAATTGGCTTAGCATTTACTGATAAGTCGCGCTCAATGGTTGAAAGCCGATTACAATCGCGATTGATTCAGCTGCGTTTATCTGGCCCAGAAGATTATATGGCCTATCTTAAAGCGAACTGGGAAAAAGAGTTTGATGAGTTAATTGCTATGTTAACTACGCATCACACTTACTTTTATAGAGAGCCTATCCACTTCGAGATCCTCGAAAGAGAACTACCAAGACTAGTAAGTGATGTTAAGAATAGAGGCGGAAGACGAATTCGGGTACTAAGTGCCGCGTGCTCCTATGGACAAGAAGCTTACTCCATCGCAATGGTTCTCCACCACCATTTAGCCCAACTCGGAAACCCGGTTGATTTTGAAGTTCTCGGTATTGACGTGGACAAACACTCCATTGCGAAGGCAAAAGAAGGCGTCTACAAAAAAACTGATTTGGATCAAACGCCTTTGGTTTATATCAAAAACCATTGGGCTCCTGGTAAAGGTGCAGTTTCTGATTTAGTTAAAGCGCGGAAAACAATTCGAGACAGATGTCGATTCCGAACAGGAAATCTCTTGAAACTAGATCAAGATAGGTTCCTCGGGGTCTATGATATCGTTTTTTGTAGAAATGTATTTATATATTTTCAAAATGAGCAAATCGAAAATACTGTTAAGCAAATTAGAAATCACATGGAAGACGAGGGCCTCTTTATTACTGGACTTTCAGAGCCTATCGACTACGAGAGATTGGGTTTTAAAACAAAAGGCTCTACCTCGTACTTTAAAACTAACAAAATAGAAAAGCCAAGTGTCACAAAAGACTTGGCAGATCGATATGCACCTAAGGTCTCAGAACCTAAAAAAGGACCTATCAAAGTTTTTGCTATCGATGACTCAAAGACTGTTCTAAAGATTCTACAGAAAATTATTAGCACATCTAAAGATTTTGAATGGGCTGGAAGTGCACTGTCCGCTAAGGAAGCCATCGAAACATTAAAGACCACTGATGTCGATGTGATTACTCTAGATATTCATATGCCTGAAATTGATGGACTGACTTTTTTGGCAAGACATCACAATACTCGAAAAACTCCTGTCGTGATGATTTCATCAGCAAAACGAGATGACGCACAACTTGCTCTTCGGGCCCTAGAATTAGGTGCTTCTGACTTTGTTGAAAAACCAACAATTCACAATCTAGATAAGAAGACTGAAGAAATTTTAACGAAAGTAAAAACGGCTCATAGAATCAAGGCATCAAACTCTCTATCTCGTCTTTCTTACGACAGAAAACACAGTCGATCTAACAAGATGAGTTCAATAGATAACAAGATGGTTATCTTCTCCTGCTCTCTTAACTCTAAAGACAAAGTATTTAAGGAACTCAGAAAGTTTTCTAGACCTCATCCTCCAATCTTGATTCTATTCGATGAGGCTAATTTTTTAATTCCGGAACTTGCTGAAAAATGGGCGAAGAGACTAGGTTCTCCAATTTCTCAATGGCAGGCCTCAAGCAAGTTTACCGAAAACTCGATATTTGTAGCCAGCATGAGCCAGTTTATGGAATCTTCGATTAAGGGAACCGAAAAGTGGAACAAAGCAGTAGCTATTTACGAAGGCGTTCCACGCTCCGCACAAGTTAAATTGAGACGGCTTCGGAATGCTGAATTTCTACTTGAAGAATTTGAAGGGCGCGCAGATAAAGACTCTCCCCTTTCTAGTAAAGCCGATATCGTACCTGCCACAAGTTTTGCCTACCTTGCTACAGAAATTCTCAACAAGAAATCTGCATAAAAGGGTAAGGGCCGCTTTCTATACGAAAGCGACCCTTGGAGGGATATCCTCAGGAGAAGCTAAGGATAAACTAAAAATCATACATATTTTTTGCAGATTTCTTAAGATCTAACAGAAACTCGTAACTGTTTAATGAGCCATTTTCCCGAGCAATAACAAGAGGGTTCTGACCATCTTGATCACGAAGGTATAGTAAATGCGGAAACCTCCAGACAAGCTCTTGAACAATTTCAATCTTGTCTTCGATGATTGCTCTGTGAAAGACAGTCGGATGCTGACTCTTCACACGATAGTTGGCGCCTCGTTCAATTAAACTGATAAATAGGCTCTTATCACCTTTACTAACAGCCCAATGAAGAGGTGATTCTCCAACTTTATTTAAATGGTTAATATCTATGTTCTCTTGTAAGACTCTAGAAACTAAAGAGTGGTCCCCATGGGCAATCGAATAAAAAATTGGCGTATTACCCTCTTCATCCGCTTGATTCAGGGATACTTTCATTTTTAGCAGCTCATCAAAGAGATCTAAGCGGTTCATCTTTATTAACTCACTCGCGTAAATACTTCCTTTAATGTTGATATCGCTTTTGTCCTGAGACATAAGCCATGCTCGAAAATTACTAATATCAATAGACTCTAGCTCACTGCCAACTTTAATTCTATGGTCACGCTTCAACTCTTTTACCAAAACACTTAACTTAGCTTCGTTATCAAAGTCTTCGTAACCTTCAACCTGTTCTCGAACTGGTTTTAATTCATCAGGGTAAACACTATTTCGACTCATTTCAGTTAACACATCACTTTGACGGTCCTCTGCAGAGTTATAAGAAAGTGTTAAAACACTCACACAAATAAAGAAACACACCCCTGCATAAATGAACTGACTCATATTACTTCCCATCTGCACTCATCTTTTTGTAAAATGAAATTACCTGCGTGGCATAAGCCTGTTTGGTTGGCTGACCTTTGAAGTGTCCTTTGCGAACAATAGCATTATCACCATTGTAGTGAACCAAGGCTTTTCGATAGTGTTTAATCGGTAAAACACCTTCTCTATATGTTCGACTTAATAGAGACTTCAAGAGTATCTGTCCGTAGATTAGATCTCTATACATTGATTTCTTTATCCAGTTTTTAACGTTTCGAATTCGAGTTCGAGTGGTTAAGCCTTTACCCTTTTCGATAACTCCGGCACTCCAAGGCGCAACAAAACGTCCCTCGGGAGAAGCACAGTTAGCCAGGTTCCAAAAATAACCAACCGTAGATCTAGAACTTTTACTAGCGCCACGGTTACCTAATTGATCGTGAACCTCTTCCATGGCTGGTTGAGTTAACTGAGATAATCCAATGGCACCTGTTGGTGACCTAGCTCCAGGATTGAAATTTGATTCCTTACGAATAACTGCAGCAACAAGAAAAGGGTCGGTTCCAGCACAAAAGCATACTCTAACAATGGCCTGAGCTAGTTCTCTGGTGTCGACCTGATTCTTATTGCTCTTGTATTCTTTTATGAAGGATTCAATTTTGCTAACTAAAGGACCAAAGTCCTTAGGTAAGGCCTTTGGCATCTCATCGCGTATGTCATAAGTTGGAGTAACAAAACGTTCGAAAGAAGCTCTTGCTTCTGGATGCACAAAATAGTCGCGATCAACTCGATCTAGTTTTAGGTGATAGCCAAAGGGTTCGATTAAAGGGCCCGCACTTATGAGTTTAGATATCTGGGCATTTGCCTGGTTTAAAACCAAGTAGAAACACAAACCAATAAATATGGCCTGCTTGAATCTAAATGACTTTGACTTTCGTAAGGACTTAATTCTCTCAACGGCTAACTTATTACATCTTTTAGAATTCATTCCCCCCCCCAGGGCTATGATTTCTATAGGAGCAATGTGGAGACCATCTTCTACACTATAAAGAAACGGTGCTCGCTAAATTGACACAGACCGCATTTGTCACAGCTAAAGCACTTTGGGTCTCCTTGCGCTGTGACATGCCTCAGGGTTTTGCAAATAACCTAAAAACTAGTTTTGGGATTTAGGCTTTGGACAGCCCTCTTTAACAAACTTAGATAGTCTTTTTAGTGCACCTTGTTTCAGGCGAGACCAAGGATAAACTTGGCAAGACTTAATCACTTTCGAAGATTTGACCTCTAAAAATGTCAATGCCTCATCAGCATCGCAAGCCTTCCAACGAACAATCCTCATCATATCATTGAGCTTTTCTTGAAATCTGTAATTCAAAATTGATCTCTCAAATTCTTGTGACTCAGAAACGAAAAGTGCAGTCTCTACTTCAGAGTTCTCTTCATTCCTAGATTTCTTCATTTTGCCATGACCATCTAACAAAAATGAATAATTCACTTCGTAATCATAAATCTCAGAAGAGACCGGCCTCCGAAGTTTCCCGTAATACTGTGTGTAGCCGAAGATATCGTTAAACTTGTCTAATACATAGTAATAAGGCTCAGTCGACTGTTCATCAAATACTACTAAAACTCTTTTTTGATTTTCTACTCCGCTATTTTCAGTATCCGCCTCGCCAGGGGGATTCCATGTTGGGAAGTAATACATTCCATCAAAACTATGAATCGTGTTCTGCTCAGGAATTAAAGAGTCTAGTTCTTTAAAACACTCTATTTGAGATTTAGATACTTGATTTACACCCTCTGCGTTCATTTCGGTAGCTTTAGACTCACCCATGACAAATAGAGAGATAAAAAATAAAAAGTAAGCAATCGAAACATAGTTCATACGTACATCCTCTAGATCCAGAAGGTTCTTTTAAACCTCAAAAATCAAATCCCACCCGACTGACTGTGAATTAGCATAGATTTATCAAAAAAAACTAAAGCCTGAACAATATTCACTTCATTTTACAATTCTTTAATACCGCTCATACGTATAGTGACAAATTCTGTTTCGATTTTATGACTCGTGGAAATACTTACCAATTTTTCTCAGCAATTTTCAAGAATTTGGGTAATCCTAGACTTCGACTTTTTTCTTTAGAGTTGAGAAAAACCAGAATATGGCCAAAATTCCAGCAAGAATATTCGCTACACTCGCAGCCCAAAATACTCCAGTAAATCCCATGCTCATTTGAAGCACTATAGCGAGGGGAATATAAATGAGAATCATCCTAAAGATTGTAAGGGTCGTTGCTTGGAGGGCCAGTCCTAAAGAGTTAAATGCAGCGGCTGTGTTGATCAAAAAGCCGTAACTAAAAAGGCTCCAGAATACTATTTTTAGGTAGGAGCTCGAAACACCGATGATGTTTGGGTTTTCTGAGAAAACACCTGAAATTTGATCAGCGAAAATAAAAGAGCCAAGCCCCATCGCCAGAACCCAGCCAATGGAAAACTTGTAAACTAATTTTAAACACTCTTTAACCCGGTCTACTTTTTGAGCACCCCAGTTCTGGCCAATGAATGGCCCTACAACTGAGGACAAAGCTAAGAGAGGAATAACAGCAAATCCCTCAAGTCGTGATGCGACTCCAAATCCTGCAACCACTTCTTCCCCTTCTGAAGCTAGTAGCCATGTAATCACCCCAGAAGAAATTGGTATAATTGTATTGTTCGTCGCTGCAGGTACCCCTATCTTCAAGATATTCGCAAAGTTTTGAATGAGATTCTTGATGGGGGGAAGTCTAAGGCTCAACATATCCTCTCTGAAGTAAAGGATATAAAGTGAGGCGACAAAAGTGACTGCGCGAGAGATCACAGTAGCATATGCGGCTCCCTTCAGCCCCATAGCAGGTATCGGTCCCAAACCGAAAATCAAAATCGGATCCATAATGACATTCACAACCGCAGCAAGGAACATTATCATAGCTGGGAATCGAGTATCTCCCGTTGCTCGAATCAGGCTATTGCCGACCATGGGAATCACCATAAAAGGCATTCCGTAATACCATATCTCCATATAGTCGACGATCAGAGGAATGAGGTTTTCTTTAGCTCCGAGAGCTCTGAATAGTGGCTCGATCGTAAAAACACCGACAAGAACGGTCAAACTCACTATTAAAAAAGCCAGCAGCAGACTATCCGTCGTTAACCTTTTTACTTTTTCATCATGCCCTTCTCCGATAGCCCTAGAAACTAAGCTTGAAGCCCCTATTCCAAGACCTAGCGCAAGTGAACCAAAAAACATCACAACCGGAAATGTAAATGTCATAGCCGCTAGAGACTGATCGTCGATCTGGGCTACAAAATAAGTGTCGGCCAGATTAAACCCGATGATCGCAAATATTCCAAACACCATGGGAAGCGCCATCTTAAAAAGATGACGACCAACGGGACCTTCAACAAGTACTGCTCGATGATGATGTTCGGACATAGATCCTATATTAAGTTTTATTTGTCATTTTGAGACCTTAAATATTGAACATCAGGTTTTCATTGCTCCGCACCAGAACTCTACCTTCCGCAGAGCTCTTGGTAGATCTGCCTAAGTATCTGTTTTTACAAGATATTAAACGATTTTTAACTCTGTAAATTTATTCCTTATTCAGGTAACAAAATCACTTTAAGAGCGAATTATTAGATGAAAAATAAATTTGCCCTTAGCTATTTGCATGGAAGACAAAGGCTTTTTATATTGGGCCCTTACTTAACAGGAGATTTTCATGAACAAGAAGAAGTTATTGCTATCTGCTGCCGTAGCAGGATTAATGTCAACAGGATTTGTTTCTCAAGCTGAAGCTGCTTACAAGTGTAAAGGTGTCGCTCCAATGAAAGCGAACGGTTGCGGGGCAAACGGTCACTCTTGTGGTGGAAAAGCAGCCACTGACTTTGACGCCAATGAATGGGTAAAAGTAAAAGACGAAGCTACATGTAAGGCTGCACAGGAAGCACTTAAGGATCCTAAGATTCAAGAGTATGTTAAGTCGCTATCTAAAACGATTATGAAGTACAACTAGTAATATAGATGTCATCATACCTTTTTGATGGGCCCAGCATAGGCTTCAGAGACCAGTTCAAAGACAACTTCCTGAAACCTAATGGGCCTTTTTCTTGGACCGAAGTTCTTGTCGATAATTTCTTACATTTTGACCAAAGGTCACTTGAGACGTTAACAGGCCTCAGTGAAAAACACACTTTTGCTTTTCATTGTGTGAACCATTCTGTTGGGCAAGAGATTGATCTTGATAGTGATTATTATTCTAGAGTAAAAAAATTAGTCGGCAAATTTTCGCCAAAAGTCGTTTCTGACCATTTATGCTGGAATATTGGAAAAAACAAAAAATACCACGATCTATTGCCTTTTGCCTTTAATCAAAAAACCTTGTTTCATCGAATATCATCAAACTTCAAGAGTTCTATGGGATTCCTTTTGCGATCGAAAACATATCTTATTATGTTGAGTTTTCGAACTCTACCATGAGCGAAGGTGAGTTTCTAGAGCAGCTTCAAAACAAAACTGGCTGTTTGATTCTATTGGATCTCAACAACATCTTTGTGAATGCTCACAACCGCAATTCAAGCCCCATTGACGAGTTTAATAGATATCCAAAATCGGGTATCGCGTATTATCATCTTGCTGGCCATGAAAGCCTAGATAAATATAAGATCGACACCCACGGAGAGGCTATTCATCGAGACGTCTTTGACTTTGTTAGCACCCTTCAGTTAAGCGAGAATAGTCCAATCTTAATTGAACGAGATCATAACATCCCTGAGTTTTCAGAGCTGTTAGATGAGATCAGAACTTTAGAAACCTGTCTCAAGGAAAATGGCAATGGCATCTAGAGATGACAGAGACTTTTTTGAAAAAGATATCTACGAAGGCGAAAAGTCTACGAAGCTAGAGGCTATAGCTAATATTTCTCTTGAAGAAGCGAGAACAATTTATATTCGAAATCAGTACCTGAGTCTCTCTGAAATGATAACTGAAACCTTTCCAAAGTTTTTTAAAAGAATCGGCGAGGAACAGTTCAATAAGCTAGTTAAGGAATATTTGATTAACGATAAATCGAAGGACTGGGATATTTTCGCTATCTGTCAGCGATTTGCACCGTTTATCAATTTGAAATCATCAGTTTCGAAGGACTTACAAGACATTTGTAATATCGAGTCGATTATCAATAAGGTCTTTTTTTCACCTTTTCCTGGTGATCAGTCTTCCCAGCAAATCCTTACAAACGATTCCATTCTTATGAGTAATCCTTCTGGTTTTTTCTACGAGGCGCCCGTCTCTGTTGCTCAAGAGTTTATTATCGATACTTTATCCCTTGAGTACTCAGGACTACATATTTTTAAAAGCTCTGATAACTCAATCAATATTGCCCCTGTATCACTCCACGTACTCAGCTTATTGATGGCCTTAAAGGAACCAACTCAATTGGAAGAAGTGCTCAATCTGGTAGATTCTGACCAGCGTGAACTATTTACAAAGCTAATAGAACAGTTGATCCAAGAGGAACAGATCGCAATAAAGCCTAACTAGCGGTTTTTTCTGATAATTATTATTATTTTTCACGCAATTTTTTCTAATTTTGCCACAGGCCTTGTTGCTAAACAAAAAGCCATATACACCCATAACTGAATAGAGTTAGGGGTAAAAATGAGAACACTTTTCTGTACGATAATCACGATGTTAATGATTGCACAAAGTGCTTTTGCTGGAGTTCGTGAAGAAACAAGAACTCGCATGACTGGAAACGATGAGGTTTTAAGCGTTTCTAACTGTAGTTTTCCGACTGAGTACTATGATTTAGCGAATAATGCTCGAATCAAATCTGAATTTGTAGTCACTCTCTGCAGGGAAAAGGAAGTTTATAAGGTTGAAGTTGAATTTTCTGAAAAGTGGTACAACTGGTCAACTAGTGAAACTCGGATAGAAGGTACCGAATCTTTTTCTTACGTGACAAGCACAAACACCAAGGGCTCGGATCAACTTAAGAATCCTGAAGATCCTGTACAAATGTTTAGTGTTAAATCAGCATGTAATGAACTTCGAAAAGCCTATCTTAATCAAGTCATTGATATGAAAGATAGTCAGTGCGCGCAGTAGATATTAGGCAAATATTTTACTTTCAAAAAAAGCCACGGAGACTTTCTTCTGTGGCTTTTCTTTTGTGTGCTGCTCTAGTTTTGTCTGCAATGTATCCACTAGAATCTAAAGCATGGGACAACAGTGGTGAGCTGGGTCAGAGGACACTAAAATATGTCACTCGTCACAAGTGGCTACAGGATCAAGCTATCACTTTTGTCCTAAAACAGCGCTGTCGAAAATACCTTTCTCTGGAGACAAACAACCGAAGAGATAGACGAGATATCCACTCTGAATGTGGACGTGCTGTTAGTTCATTCAAGAAATACTTGGAAGCAGTCGTAGTGAACAAAGCACCCATCACAGCAAGCGTGGTTTTCCCTACTGAGCTTTTGAAACTTCTCGAGGACCCCAAGGTTTTTTATTACTTAGAAACCCTTGAAACGGAATTTGAAACTATTTATCAATTGCCATTAACGTTTAACCTCTGGGAACACACTTTAAATATTTTTGGCTCAAAAGAAAAAGCGATATTAGTAATTGCAACATTGTTTCAAGATATCTCATCAACTCAAATCCATCTTCATTGGCTTCAAGAGTATCTTAGAAATCAAGGCCATAACTTTTCTGAGGTTTCAAACGCAAACATTCACAAACTTCAAAAAGTCACCAACGAAATTACTCTTTGGACGCAAGGGTTTACTAGAAAACCTAGTCATGTGGAACTTTACCCAAGTGGAGCCTTTTCAAATGGCAGATACGGGAACGTACAGCTTTATCATTACTATGTTCCCTCTGCACTGACCGTGCTACTCGAAGAAGAAGGCCACTCGAGCACATTGAGCGTTTTCATACCATTTATGTTCAACTATCTATATGAGGTGTTTAGAGGTTCAGAAATTTTCAAAAGAATCTCAAATGAACCTCAAAACATTGATGACCTTGGAACTCTGAAAGATATTTACCTTGGTTATGAGGGTAGTCTACTTGGCTCAAAGACTGAGTTCGACTACTGGAATGCGGAAGCCTTTATTCAATTTATCGGAGCAAACCCTTTTGAGTTTATTTCATCCATGATTCAGGACTTAAAGGCTCAAGAGACCCAATAAAAAAAGGTGACCTAAATAGGTCACCTTTTCAGACTTTTGTTCTCAACTTCAATTAGAAATTATAGTTAAGAGAAGTATTCACGAAAAGAGTGTTTGCATTTAAAGCACCAGAACCTGTTCCGCCAGATCCACCAAGCACACCATCAATTTGGAATTTACCGAAAGTAAACGATGCACCAGCAGCAACAACTGTCGTATTTGCAGGGTGAGAAGACTTGTCGTCTGCAGCACCTTCTACGTTGTCGAGAAGGATGTTCTGACTTACTGAACCTCTTAGCATCAGCCAATCAGTCGCTTTGCCTTCTACACCAATCACTAATGGAATCGAAGTTCCTTTAATGTCTTGAGAAGCGTCTGCTTCTTTTTCTTTCTGCTCTCCATCTAGATACTCTATTCCAGCACTGTAGAACAACATAGCTCCATCCATATCGTGCTTTTTAGCGTAACCCAAAGTAATAGCCATTGCCTTTACTTCATAGTCAACTGTTGGAGTAGCGTCTTTAGCCTTTACAGCACCATAGTCAAAATCAAGAAAAGCTTTGCTGTTCTTGCCAACCATGTACTCACCACCAAGACCTGCTACAACATCTTGCTCGTACTCGTTCTCAGTACTTGCAGCTGTCTCGTTTTTAGAGTTGTGAATCACATCGAAGTACGCAAACGCATTCCACTTATCTTGCGCTACACCACCGCGAAGCTGTAATGTTCCTGCTTCTTTGTTTGGAAAAGCATTTTCTGCAGCCTTATCTTCAGAGAACCCGAAAAGAACACTGATACCTACATCCATGCCCCCAGACTTAAATGCACCGATAACTTCGGCCGTATTATTAGGAACCATGAAGTTCGAAGCAGCATTAGCGTTAAATGGAGCGAGTCCGTTGATAATATTGTTAATTGAGCTTTCTGCATTAGACTGGCGACCTAGCTGAACAGCTAAATTATAACCACCGAAATCTCTTGCAAAGCCACCTTCTGCGAAGCCAGTAGCACCTCTAGCAGTTGTACCCCATTCCAAGTTCACCGAGTTAGTGAAGCTATTTAGTTTTGCAGGGTTTAGAAAGATGTTTCTAGCGTCATCGACATAGAAAGATCCATCTGAGTCTTGGCCCAAAGCAGTCATTCTTGCCTTTGAAGCGAACGCTTGTGGCAGGACAAACAAAGTTGCCGTTACCATGATGAATAAAATCTTTTTCATAGATATCTCCTGTTGATCTTAGGTACTTTTATCAAAATCAATATCAAGACTTTAGGCAATACAAATCATTCAAGAATGCTCCGAAATTCCCCTTTTTTTAGGCTTTATTCGAACTATCTGCACAATAAACGCACATTAAATATTATGTTACACCTATTTTGCCCATCAGCTTTATTTTTGATATATTTTCTTTCTATGGATAAACCCCCAAAATATATGACTCCCCAGGGATTTGAAGATCTACGTACTGAGTACAGGGAACTGCTTAACGTTGAGCGACCTAAAACTGTTGAAGTCGTTGCTTGGGCTGCGGGCAATGGTGATCGCAGCGAAAATGCCGACTATATATATGGAAAAAGAAGACTCCGAGAAATAGATCGAAGGCTAAAATATTTAAAAGACACCATACAAGATGCCGAGGTCGTCGACCCAAAATCCATTAAAGAAACGGAAAAGATCGTATTCGGTGCGACTGTGACCATAGAAGACGAAGACGGCGAAAGCAAAGTTTATCAAATCGTTGGGGAGCATGAAACTGATTTAAAACTCGGTAAAATATCTTGGAAATCACCTGTGGCAAAGTCTCTACTGGGCAAATCTCTCGATGACGAAGTTAAAATTAATCGGCCAGCGGGAACGATTTTCGTCACAGTTATGAAAGTGGAATATATTTAGAACCTGATATGTAACTGACCACTTCCCCCCTCCCAAGTCTGACCAGTTCCAAATCGATCTAGGTCGAAAGTGAAGGCAAGCTTTAAAAGTATTGTTTCTTTTGGTTCGTAGGCTAAAAGATAGTTTAATCTCGACTGAGAAGCATATTTTCGCCCATTTTCTGCCAAAAGATTGGACTCACCTCGAGTATTACGAAGAGTGTGCTCGAGACCTAGTTCTTGCCCCCAGTTAACATTCAATTTATTTAACGCTAAACTACTAAAAATCAATACATCGTCAACCAAGGCCCTTTTGCTATTTAACTCATCAGATCTAAAAACATTTTGAATTCCAAAACTAAAATTTCTTTCAAAGACCTTTATTTTTTTAAACTCTAGTTGAGATTGATACCTTTTAACTTTTGCCATCGAATTTGAGGCAGATTGTCTTTTTCTCTCCCATAGATCGCTTTGGAATGAAAACTCGATATCCGCAAAATTTCTTCGAAACAACACTCTGTAAAGAAAAGATCGCTCACTAAATCCTACACTTAATGGGGTGGTCAGATCCGGAAACAACCTCGTGGAAAGTGGACTATAACGATAACCCAATTCGTAGCTGTACAGTGATGAATCGTCGCTATAATTATTAATTGAGATTGTTAAAACATTTGGAGATTTACTTGTCCAGGTATCACTATTCAGGTTTCTTTTGTTTCGATCAAAATCCAACCATTCATAGGAAAATCGAAATCGATGTTCATCATAAAGCCATTCAAAATAAACACCAACATCGTCTTTAGCTTTATCAAAGGCAGCATCTCCAAAAGCTCCCAAAAGAAAGCTTTTACTAACTGAATACCCTAGATCAATGATAAGTCTCTGATTCTGATACTCAAAGTCCTCTTTTTCGTGATAGACCATTCGAATTCTTAAGTCTTTCCCGAAATCCTCTTCAAGAAAAATACTTCGTTCAGTATAAAACCGTTCACTTGATAGCGAACCTACAACCCAATGGAGTCTTTTCTTAGAGGAACGAAACTTCAAGTAATCATGGTATTGATAACGATAGGCCAAAACATCAGATCGATATTCAGAATCTAAATTCGTTGAATCTTCAGACTTCAAAAAAAAGGTATCTGAAAAAGCCTGGTATTCAAAAAAGTGTTCAAATCCAAAGCTAAACTCAAAAGAAAATAAAATGAGTACGATGAGGGTCTTTTTCACACTTTAAGAATATTGGTTTTTAGAAAATACACAAGTGTCTAATTGTCATCGAATAAAACACGATAAAAATAAGAGTGCTCACCACGTATTCCCTTAAAATAGAGCATTGATGAACTACTTTGGTCTTTTGGAGAACTAAAAAGAATATCATTCATGAGCGAATCTACGGAAACGAACCGAGCTCCAAACCACATACTCCAGTGAAATCTCGCCAAAGTCTCAGTGAGCTCATTAAAAATACGTTCCTTTGTAAGTCCAAGGGAATTATACTGTTTGAGGGCCTGGGGATTAGATTCTAAGAATAGATCCGAAAGATATTGAATCTCATAAGGCATAAACAAAATACTCGCGTAGGCCATCTTATCACCCGTCTTCCGCGGAAGATCAAACCGCTCTTGACCTAAAACCTTATTCAAAATATGTGGACCGATATAACCAGCATTCATTTGAACTTCTGGAGGATTAGCCACTATCCCTCCTAAACGCTTTATTAGAGGAAAACTTTTGGAAATTATGCCAGAAGCCATTTCTAGAATCTCGGACTGGCTCAATTGCCTATACTGTTCAATTATCGTCTCGACGCTGTCTTCCTTGCCTTGAAGTGTTTTTGGGTCAAATCCAATCAAAGAATTTATCTCACCCATTTTTTCCGATTTAGGAAGAGAAAGTAACTCTGCTGAAAAATGCAAGTAACTATAGATACCCTCAGCTTGATTAGTAGAACTCTCGATCGAAGATCGTGTTCTAAAAGCTTTCTGCAAATTAGCCATATATCCATCAGGCTCTTGAATATAGCCCACTAAATGAGATATATCGTGTAAGGCTAAAAAGTTCACAGGGAATCTATTATTGGAAAGGCCGGCAACAAACTCATCATGGGTCAACTGCCCTTCAAAAAACTCATAATCCTCCGTAGGCACTGGATCTAACCCAGGAGAATAATAAATTACAGACCGATCACTTTTATTCCTAAATGTTAAAGCTGGGTACAAAACTTCTTTAGCCCTTACACTATTCATGTGGGCGCTAAAATTTCGAAACAACTCAAGCCATGTGGGATATCGAAAAGGTTGACTAAAAAAATCAAAACCAAGAACCTCAAAGGCCCTAGCCAATTCTGGATCTAAAGATAAAGCTTTAGTAAAGTGAAATAAATCCTTCTCGGTCAAAATTTGGTCGAGTCGAGATGTGCTTTGAACGTGATTTTTAATAACCAGAAGGTTACTTCCATCTGACACTAAAAAAGAATCTTCACAAAATCCACTAGAAGCGAAGCTTGAAAAACAAAACAAAAGACCCAAAGCGCTTAACACTAAGGGTCTTATAAGAATTTTGACTAAAGAAAGAAATTCTCTCGCCATAGAGGTTACTACTGCTGAGCCCCGCTACCATCACCAGAAAAACCTGGGAAATCGATAGGAATTTTAATTCCAACCACCGGAGCACCATCATCATCATCACCGGGATAAGGAAGACCGACCGGCATATTTGGCATCAAAAGAACATCAAATTGAAAACCAGAAACTGTCTGACCATAAAGTCTATAAGGTCTCGCACCACGATCGCGATCTTCAGAAGTAAAAACCTTTTTACCACCAAATTGATTAATAACTTGGTACTCCATAGTCTTAGGACCTTCAGATTGTGAGCTTTGAACAAAATAGAACTCTTGCATTCCGTTTGAATACTCAACGCTAAACATAGTTGCTAGCTGTAAAATCTCTTGAGGTCTTGAACTCACGATATGAGCCGTTCCCTGAGAGATTGAAGTGATGTGAAGAGGCTTTGGCCAAACTGCAGGAAGATTTGTTACAGGGTAACCAACGAACTCTCTTTTAAATGTTGAAACATCAACTCGTGTTCCACCAAAACTAACAATTGGCGTAGGAACAGGTGGTGGAACTGGAGCAATAATTCCATTAATGATTCCACCGTCATAATCACCAGGAGCTTTGATTCCGACAATAAAGTCGTTATCCCACTT
>CAZFYV010000049.1:0-16508 GCA_964523195.1 uncultured Pseudobdellovibrionaceae bacterium | reverse complement strand
GTGTTGTCCGTTATCTCTAAAGTACTCTGCCATTGCACAACCAGCAAATGGAGCAAGATACTGAAGAGGTGCCGGAGAAAGAGCAGTTGCTGCGATTATAGTAGTGTACTCAAGAGCACCAGCTTCACGAAGCTTTTCAACAACAAGAGCAACTGTTGATTGCTTTTGTCCGATTGCTACGTAGAAACATTTAACGTTTTTACCTTTTTGGTTAATGATCGTATCGATGGCGATTGCTGTCTTACCAGTCTGTCTATCACCAATGATCAACTCACGCTGACCACGACCGATTGGGATCATTGAATCGATAGCTTTAATTCCAGTTTGAAGAGGCTCATGAACTGGTTTTCTTTGAACGATACCAGGCGCCTTTACATCAACAACTCGAGTTTCTTTTGCTTCGATCTTTCCTCGACCATCGATAGGACGACCAAGAACGTCAACAACACGTCCTAAAAGACCTTCACCAACTGGAACACTCACGATTTTTCCAGTTCTTTTAACTGTGTCACCTTCTTTGATTGATCTATCTTCTCCGAAAAGCACAACCCCTACAGACTCTGCTTCTAGGTTTAAAACCATTCCGAAGATTTCACCAGGGAACTCAACGAGCTCACCAGCCATCGCAGTTTCTAGACCGTAAACACGAGCAACACCATCACCAACAGAAACAACGGAACCTGTTTCTGAGATATCGATATTCTTGTTATAGTTACGAATCTCTTGTTTTAAAATACTACTAATTTCATCAGCGCGAATTTGAGTTTCCATGACTAGTGGGTTCTCCTCTTTAATGCTTCAGACATACGTCTTAAGTGACTAACTATACTATCATCAAATGTAAAACTGCCGACTTGAGCCACCAATCCTCCAACAATTGAAGGATCTACTGAGTAAGATAGGATGACTTTCTTACCGACAGCTTTTTCGACCATTTGTTCAATTTTATTTCTATCGCCTTGATCAAGTGCTACTGAAGACTTCACATTACCGCGAGTCACACCATTAGCCTCATCAATTCGATCTTGAAAACCAGCTTCAATTTCAGGAAGTAGGTATAAACGATTCTTTTCAGCTAAAACCATCATTAGGTTTTTAACTTCGTCAGTTGTTTTTACAGAACTAAAAGTCTTCGTAGTGATTTGAAGTCTTTGCTCTCGACCCATTCCTGCAGATCTTGTCCAAGCCATTAGATCATCATTCTTTTCAAAGACTTCTCTAATAACTCGCAGTTCATTTAGAACATTTACTTGATTTGTATTTTCCGCAGAGACTTCGAAAATAGCTCTAGCGTATCTATTTGCTAATTCAGAGACCTTCATTAGTTCACCACCTGAATCTTATCAACAAACTCCGATTGAAGTCGTCTTTGATCAGCATCTTCCATTTTAGATTTTAAGATGTCTCCAGCTTTCTCAACTGCTTGATCAATCAACTCTTCTCTAAGAGCAAGTCTTGCGCGATCAGCTTCAAACTTCACAGTTTGAACTGCTTCACTCTTAATTCTCTGAGCGACTTCATTAGCGTCAGCTAGATTCTTCTCCTTGAGAGCCTCAGCATCTTTTTTCGCATTCTCAACACTTTCATTGGCAGTAGCCTTTAACGTGTTAAGACGCTCTTGAAGTTCTTTATTCTCTTTTTCAGCAGCTTCACGAGCCCTAGTTGCTTTACTCATCTCTTCTAGGTATTTCGCTTTTTTAGCAGCCAATGCAGGTGGAACTTTCTTGTACATAATAAAACCCAAGATCGCTGCAAATATTACGAAGTTAATAGCTTGAACCTTAACAATATCTGCACCACCTGCTGCGTAGGTTAGCGATGGGCTTATTAATATCAATAATAATGTCAACAAACGCATACTAAATCTTCCCTAGGATTTTTGAAGCCATATCATCACTGACCTTATCTACTTCAGATGAAAGTTGTGATTTAGCGGTTTCAATTTGTTGTGCTAGCTCTGCTCTAGAAGCACTCAAAGTTTTCTCAGCATCTGTTCGCGCAGAACTAATGATGTCTTCATATTTCTTTTTAGCTTCATCTCGAGCTGTATCGAAATAACCTTTTAACTGGGCGTTGAGAGCTCTCGCTTCTTCTTCGTATTCTTTTTGCAATTTATTAGTTTGCTCCAAGAAACTTTCTGCAGACTCTTCATTCCCCAAAGTTCTGTTTTCTCTTTCCTTAGCCGCTTTCATATATGGCTTAAAGATTAAAAAGTGGAGAATAAGAAAGGACACAAAGAATAGAACCATCTGATAAAAGACGGTGGTATTGAGACCCAACGACTGAACGATTGAATTTAGCATTTGGTAAATTCCTTTTGATTTTGCGCACTTGAATTAACTTTTATATAACAGTGGGTCAAGCAATAAAATGCCTGTCATTGGGGGCTTAGAAGAATTATTCGGTGTTTTAAGATTTAGGCATGTAAGAAGCACCCTCAAAGACCACCCCTTCATCGATTCTTAATGACGGGGACGTCACAGTTCCTTTAAAAACCGCAGGTGGGTGCATTATGACGCGACGGCGCGCAAAAATATTACCTGAAACATGCCCACTAATTATGACGCGATCCGCTTCGATTTGGGCCTCTACTCTCGCTCCTGGGTCGATGACTAAAGTGTCTGATGTGAAAATTTCCCCCTTAAAGTCGCCACCAATTCGTACAGTGCCTTCAAAAGTTAAACGACCATCGAAGGATGCACCTTGATCGAGAAGGGCTGTAATCTGCCCTGGGACTGTATCTGCGAGTTCCGCATATTCTTCATTACTTAAGAAGTCGCTTAATCTCTGATCTTGTTCTTTAGTCGCTTTTTCAACTGGGGAGTTTTCAGACTCTATGGCTTCCACCCTGCTTTCATATTTTCGATGATTTCAGAAAACTCTTCATCGGAATAATAATGTACAGATATTTTGCCCTTACCATTTTTATAGTCAACGCTGACTTTTCGACCCATGATTTTCTGGAGTTCAGTCTTAGTGCTATCTATTAAACGCTTTGAGACATCAAAATCTAATGAGTCAGGCTCTTCCTTAGAGGACAAGCTTTGTTTAATTAGTTTTTCTAAAGCTCGTACTGAAAGCTTTTGTTGTATTACGCGTCTAGCAAGTTTTTTCTGAAGTGCAGCATCAGATACGGTCAGAAGAACCTTTGCATGGCCCACTGATATCAATTCATCTCTTAAGAACGACTTAACATCATCGCTCAAACTTAAAAGTCTTAAACTATTTGATATGGTCGCACGGTCTTTACCAACTCTGTCGGCGATTTCCTGCTGAGTAAGAGAATACTTTTTAAGAAGTTGATCGTAAGCTTCAGACTCTTCAACTGCGTTAAGGTTTGCTCTTTGAATATTCTCTATAAGAGCAAGTTCTAAAGATGCTTGTTTATCAACTTTTTTAATTATAACTGGAACTTCATGAAGACCGGCTAATTGAGCAGCTCTCCAACGTCTTTCCCCAGCAACAATCTCAAATTTCCCATCTAACATTTTGCGAACAGTGATCGGCTGCAAAATACCTTTAGATTTAATCGATGCTGATAACTCTTTTAATTGGTCAGTTACAAACTCTTTTCGAGGCTGCTCTTTATTCCCAATGATTTTATCGATAGCGATAAACCAGATTCTATTCTCTTCTTTCACTTCAACAGTTGGCTTGGCTTTTTCTACTGGCCTCGCTGTAGATACTTTTTGAACTGTATCGGCGCTGGTTTGGGAAGTCTTTTTCGTTGGGACGGGCTCTGATGGGCTTCGATTTACATCTAAAGCATCAGGATTTAAAAGACTCCCCAAACCACGACCAAGGCGCGCCGTTTTTTTGCTAGGTTTATTTGCTTTACTTACTTCAGGCATCTAATGACCTTTCAACAATGTTAGGAGTTGCAGTAGTCTTCGATGTCGGATGGGTTTGGTTTAATTCTGTGTTTTTTCTTACAAGTTCTTTGGCGAGCTCTAAGTATTTTATAGCTCCGACACTACGCTTGTCGTATTCGAAGATTGATAAACCATGACTAGGAGCCTCGCTAAGTCTCACATTCCTAGGAATAACTGATTTAAAAACCTTATCTCCAAAATGTGTTTGGATTTCATTTACAACCTGATGACTAAGGTTGTTTCGCGTATCAAACATTGTAAGTAAGATTCCCTCGATTTTTAATTGAGGGTTCATTTGTTTTTTTATTAATCCAGCAGTGTTTAACAACTGACTTAGACCTTCTAAAGCATAGTACTCACACTGAAGTGGAACCAAGAAAGTTTGAGCTGCTGTTAAGGCGTTAAGAGTTAATAAACCAAGAGAAGGAGGACAATCGATTAAAACAAAATCAAATCGATCAGAAACTTTGGCGATTGCTTCTTTTAATTTAAACTCACGCTTAGGCACATCGACGAGTTCAATTTCTGCTCCTACGAGATCAGGATTGGCTGGAGCTACATATAGATCTTTAAACTGTGTCTTATATATAACGTCTTCTAGATCACACTCACCAATCAAAGCATCGTAGATATTCTTATCTTGGTAATCATGACGCTTTAGGCCTAATCCGCTTGACGCGTTGCCCTGGGGGTCTAGATCAATTAAGAGTACTCTCTGGGATAGTTTGGATAGCCCGGCAGATAGATTAACAGACGTGGTTGTCTTACCCACTCCACCTTTTTGATTCACCACACAGATGGTTTTAGCCATCTTTGCCCCCTAAGTTGGACATTTAAGGTATCCAAATGAATCATTTTGATACCCTCTTACTCAAATAAATATTTAAATTCATAAATGATCAAGCTTTTTCCGATATTCCACGTAGAACGTCATAACTTTGGGTATCATTTTGAGTATTTTTAGACTGTTTTGCCTATTCTTTACGCTGTTTTTATTGGGATGTGAGAGTTATCACCCTAACCCTGAGCTATTGGATCCGATATTTAAGGAGTATTCAGAGAAGGCAGGTGAGAATAAAAAGGAAATTGAACTCATTGATAAGATCATTGAGCAAAGTGAATTAGAACTACTAGATGAGAAACCTACTAAGATAAAAAGAATGGCCGTCATTGCTGACTTGAATCGGTTAAAAGAAGAGAAGCGGTTATTCACTCAGAAAAAGAGATACTACACAATCAAAGCAAAGAAACGAGCCGCCTATGTTCGAAGGCGTACAATAGCAAATATCAACGTAAAACGAAGTAAATCAGAAGAAAAACAAGAGTTATGGGATCAAAATCAAGAGTTTGAGCACTATAAAACTAATCAGAGGTTGCGATCCGCTCCAAAAACTTGGGACCATAGGGTTCCAAAACTCTATCCTGAAGATGAATTTTAGAGTTCCACGTGGAACGTTTCTATAAGCTCACTTCATATTCCTCGAGCCGCAACAGAGAAAATTTCAAAAAACCCCAAAATTGATAAAGATGTTCTACGTGGAACATAGGGAATTGGCTTTTTGTATGTTCCACGTAGAACACTCAAAAAGGTACTCAATATCGTTCCACGTGGAACACTAGAGCTTTTCTGAGAGGACAATAGCCTGCTGAATACCTATCTCTGGCAACTCATAGGTACTCACAAGTTCACAGTGCCATACTGAAAATACCTGGGTAGGGATGTCAGCGACTTCCTTTGACCAGCTATCAGACTTGAAGTGGTAGAAGCGTCCACCATGATTAAAAATACTTCTAAAATGGAGAAGCGCTCTTGGAATTGGAGCTAAACCCCTCGCCATAGCCTGTTCTACCGAAGCATTTGGAAGAGATTTAATCTCCTGATTCATAGTCTTTAAATTATCGAGCTTACAAAGATCCGCGATATGCTTCATAAACTCACATTTGCGCAGATCTCTTTCGACAAGTCGAATTTCGATATTTGGGTATAAAATACCAAAAACCAGCCCAGGAAAACCATTTCCAGAGCCTAAATCGTAAAGCGGAGTTGTTTCTTTGATTTCAGACCTAACTATAGAGGACCCAAGAATAGAATCGGCAAAATGAATCATATCCATCTTTCCAATTGTAGATGGTGAAACCAGGTTGATGGCCTTATTAAACTTCACGAGTTCGTTGGCAAAAATTTCCAATCGAACATAAGTTTTCTTTTCTATCTCAGGAAAATGCTCCCGGAGCTTTTCTAATCGCAAATTATCTCTCTATCGAGGTCTATGGCTTTTCCGCTTTTTCGCCATTTGTTTAGACTTTAAGTGTACGATGAGAGCTTGAATAGCGGAAGGGTTCACGCCACTAATTCTTTGCGCTTGCCCCAGTGTACGAGGCTTTATCTCTGATAATTTTTCGATCTCTTCCCTTGAAAGCCCACGTATTGCTGAAAAGTCGATCGACTCAGGTAAAACTGTATTTTCCATGGTTTTAACACGTTGAATTATCTCGTTTTGACGCGCTATGTATCCGCTGTATTTTATTGATATCTCTACTGGTTCTCCAACCTCAAATGAATCAGATATTTCTACACCAAAGGTTTCCATATCTCCCATTGAAATCTCAGATCTCCTTAAGAGCTCTGCTCCCGAGGTAGGTTTTAGAAGTGGGGACGTCTTAAGAGAGACAAGTTTATTTTGGGTTTCCTCATTGGGAACAAGTTTCATTGATTCTAGATGTTCACGAAGATGCTTTCGACTTTCTAGTAGCCTTAAGCCTTTTGAGAGTCTTTCAGAGTCCAAAAGTCCAAGTCTTTCAGAAACACCAATCAATCTTTCAATACTATTATCTTCACGCAATACGAGCCTGTGTTCGGCCCTAGACGTAAACATTCGGTAGGGCTCTCTTGTACCTTTGGTCACTAAATCATCGATAAGAACGCCAATATAAGCCTCATCCCTACCAAGAATTAAAGGCTCTTGATCTTTAAGGGAAAGGGCTGCATTTAGACCCGCTATAAAACCTTGTACTGCAGCTTCTTCATAACCACTAGTACCATTGATTTGACCGGCTAAATAAAGGTTCTTAATAGTTCGCGTTTCAAGATGATGAAAAATTTGCCTTGGCTCAATAAAATCATATTCTACAGCGTATCCTGGGCGGAGCATTTCGACATTTTCCAAACCAGGTATTGTCTTTAAAAATTGTTGCTGAACTTCTTCAGGTAGAGACGTTGAAATACCCTGAAGATAGATAGACTCCGTTGTAAGCCCCTCTGGCTCTAGAAAAGTTTGATGTTGAGCTTTATCTGCAAAGCGCGTGATCTTGTCTTCTATACTTGGACAGTAGCGTGGTCCAGTACCCTCAATCACACCAGTATACATAGGCGATAGATCTAAATTGGCTCGTATAATATCGTGAGTTTTCTCATTGGTGTGAGAAAGGTAACAGTCAATTTGAGGTAACTTTAACTGCTTTTCACTCATATAACTAAACGGGATAAACTTATCGTCTCCCTTTTGAGTGATGGTTTTTGACCAATCAATTGAGCTTTTTTTTAGCCTCGGTGGGGTCCCAGTTTTTAACCGACGAACTTCAAAACCATTTTCATCAAGTTGATCTGAAATCCCAACTGTCGACTGATCGCCGACTCGCCCGCCCTCGATGCGCTTCAAACCAATATGCATCACTCCGCGCATGAAAGTACCAGTTGTGATAATTACTTTGTGGGAAGAAATACTAGAACCATCGTCCAGGACGACCCCTTCACAGGAACCATTTTTTAAAACTAGAGATTTTACTTCGGACTTTAAGACTTTGAGATTAGGCGTATTATTTAAAACATCACCCATAGACTGGCAGTATAAATCTTTATCACATTGGGCCCTTGAACCTCGAACAGCTGGACCCTTTTTTGAATTTAATCTCTTAAACTGAAGGCAGTTTTTATCTGTATTAAGACCCATTTGTCCGCCGAGAACATCTAACTCTCGAACCATATGACCTTTGGCCAGGCCACCGATACTTGGATTACAACTCATAAAACCTATACGGTCTAAGTTAGTTGTGACCATTAGAGTGCGTAAACCTTGCCGAGCCGGAGCTAAACAAGCCTCTACGCCGGCATGACCGGCGCCCACAACAATAATATCGAAATCACGATCCAAGGGTTTCACTTTATTTTCCTAAACAAAATTCTTTAAATATTCGGTCGATAATCTGCTCATCAACCTGCAATCCCAGCACGTCATAGATATGTCTCTGACAATCTTGCAACTCAAAGGCCACAAATTCAGGGCTCTGATCAGCTCTCATAAGCTCCATAGCTTTAACAAGATGATCTTTTAGAGCACTTAAGCTATTGAAATGCCTAGCATTTGTTAAAACTGCCCCGTCACCCTCTAAAACCACGCTGGAAAGCTCTTCAATAAATTTTTCAATTTCTGGTAATCCTTGCCCCGTTTTTACACTGGCTGGAAAAACCCTGGAGGACTTTAAATACTCTGGAGAGTTTTTTGACCACTCTGTAAAAAGTAGATTTTCTGGCTTTAGATCGACTTTATTGACAATGACAGAGATCGACTCAGAATTCAGCAAATCCACATTAAACTCAGAAATTTCAGGTATAGCATCGTCATTAACAACGATAAAAATATGATCGAGCTTTTTGATAGTTTCATGGGTGCGATCGATCCCGATCTTTTCAACTTTATTATCAGTCACCCGCAGGCCAGCAGTGTCCATAAAAAAGACTCTCTGACCATTAATCATAGTCGAACCCTCTATCACATCTCGTGTGGTTCCAGGCTCATCGGTCACAATAGCTCGATCTTCTTTTAAAAAAGTATTTAAGAGTGACGACTTACCAACATTGGGATGACCAACTAAGCCTATATGTAGACCCTCTTTTACGATTCTTCCCGACTCATAACTAGCGGTGAGCTCGTCAATTTTTTCTAATATCTCAGTTGCTTTCCTGTGAACCTCATCATGGTCTACGACTTCAATGTCTTCAGTTGAAAAGTCGATCGACGCTTCAAGGTGGGCTAACATCCATTCAATTTCAGATTTAATCGTAGCTACTGTTTTAGATAGCTCACCTTGGAGATTTCGAACAGCCAATTTTGCTGATTTAGGTGACTGACTTTCGATAAGATCTAAAACACTTTCAGCTTGAGCTAAATCTAGATTGCCATTTAAAAAAGATCGATAAGTAAACTCACCGGGCTCAGCAATGCGAGCTCCTGCTTGAATTAAATTGTTTAAAATAACCTGGCTTACTGTTTGACCACCGTGGCAAGAAATCTCACAAGTTTCCTCACCAGTATAGGAGCGCCCTTCTTTAAAATAACTAACCAAACCCTCATCGACGGTCTCCCTTGAGCCCGGCTCAACAAAAGAAGTAAAATATATTTTATGAGTCTCTAGATTTTGAGGAAGGTGAGAGCAAATCTTTCGAGTGATTTGCTCAGCATCGGAACCGCTTACCCGGATGACCGCGATGCCACCATGTCCTGGTGGCGTGCTCAATGCACAAATCGTATCGCGGTCTTGGGTTCTTATAAGTTCCATTACATACTAATTTCTACGAGCACCCTCTTTAGGAGCATCGTTTTTTCTAACAGGATAGATTTTAATTTTTTTATAGAGACCATCTCCAATTGAGCGACTCTTGACTCGTCCATCTTCTGCTAAAAACTGATGAACAACTTTTCTATCTTTTGGTGGAAGTTGTCTAAGATAAACAGATCTATTTTGTTCGATCGCACGATCTCTTAACTTCTCAACTAAATTGATTAAGCTTTTATTCGCTTCATCTCTAAATCCATCAGTATCACAAATTACGATTGGAGATTCCTCTGGAAAGTTATGTTGAATAACTCTTCGAATATAAAGTTGAAAAGCGTCTAATAGAGAACCATCTCTATTCTTTAACAATTCTTCATCATCACCAAAAAAGTCGATATATACTTGCTCAGCACCTTTATCGTTATTTGTGACTTTCACTTCGAAACTTAATTCAAAACCAGCTTTTTCAATCAAACCCTGCAGGTTTTCTTCGACTAGGTCTTGTACTTTCCCCTTACTACCATTGCCTTTTCCAAAAATCTTACTAAACAGGCCCATTTTGTTCCTCCTACGCCTCTGCTTCTTTTGCAGCTGGTGCTGTATCTCTCATAAAAAATAACTGTTGGAAAATTCCAAACAAAGTACTTACAAAAATATAAAGTGTTAATCCGCTCGGTAGTGAAACCATAAACAGAGTAAACACAATTGGCATAAACATAAAAATCTTCTTCTGAGCTGGATCAGCCGTTGAAGGAGAAATTTTAGTTTGTACGAACATTGTTACACCCATTAAAACAGGCAAAACATAATAAGGATCTTTTACTGATAAATCATGGATCCAAAACGCAAACGGAGCTTTGTACAATTCAATACTCTTACCAAGAACCTGATACAAAGCGATAAACACTGGTAGTTGCAATAGCATTGGTAAACAACCACTCACCGGATTAACACCTTCTCTTTTCCAAAGAGCCATCATCTCGGCGTTTAGTTTCTGAGGTTCTTCTTTGTATCGCTCTCTTAACTCAGAAATCGGTCCCTGAAGCTTTTGCATCTTCTTCATAGACTTATAAGAGGTAACGTTGAAAGGAAGTACAGCCATTCTCACTAAAATAGTAAGTGCTATAATTGCAAGTCCCCAATTATTAAGGAAAGAGAAAAACCATTTCATCAAACCTAAAAACGGATGGGCCAGGAACGAGAACATACCGAAATCAATAATTCTGTAGAGATCCTTATCAACCTTTTCTAAAAGAGCATAATCCTTAGGGCCCATATAACCGCGATAGTTAACTTCGAACGGACGCCCAACTTCTAGTGGTTTATGCAATAAAGAAGCTGATAAAAACTGACCACCTGGAATCACTTGAGCCTGAGCTGTAGGCATAACATCAGAAGAGTCCACCAAACTAAGAGCAAAATACTGAGAACTTACTGAAGCGACTTTCACACTCTTGTAACCCTGAGAGAAAGCTTCCTCGGTAATCACGATTTCTCTTTCTTCACTACCTTCACTTAAAAAGAAAAACTCTTGGTGTTCATAAGAAGGAACAATAAAAGAACTTTCATACTCTTGAAGAGTATCAGGCATATAGGTTCTAATTCCCATAAAGGACTTATCGTGACCTTCAACTTTAATTTTTGTAGTAAATGAATATAAGCCGGGCTCAAATTTAATAACCTTAGTTATCTTAGCACCATTTAAGCTTGCTTCACCTTCAACGGAAACATCATCAAATCTAGTGATATTAAAAACTATTGGTTTGCCGGTCGCCTCGTCATAAGAAGCAAAGGGAATATACCGTTCCTGTTGGCCAAGCTTGATCGGAAGATCTTCTCTGTCGGTGTATTCAGTAATTTCAATTTTAGGAAAACCTAAACCAAAATTTGTTACATCAAGATTGATATTATTAAATTTTAAAGACTTAATTTCTTCTTTAGCAATAGCCGGCTCTTGAACAGCAGTATTCTGATCAGCTGAATTATTGCCATTTTGATCTGTTTCACTTTGGGTGGGCTGATTGCCATTATTACTTTGTGTATTAGTATTGTTTTCCTGTTTATTTTGCTCTGCAACCGTTGGATTACCGTTTGGTTGTTGTGGCGGATATTGAGACTTCATATAGTTTTGCCATAAAACAAAGAAGCCAAAAACAACAGCCATCGCGATCAGCGTGTTTTTATCCATAAATGAATTGTTATTAGGATTATCTGGATCTTGACCTGGAGTTAACACCGCTCGGTCTCCTTTATGGATGATTGTGTCTTCAATGGCACGGGATCATATCCATATTCAGCAAAAGGATGACATCTTGAAATCCTCTTAATTGATAATTGAGTCGCTTTTATCGGGTTATGAACTTTAAATGCTTGTTTTGAATACTCAGAACAGGAAGGGTAGTATCTACAGTTGCCACCCAAATAGGGAGCTAAAGTAAACTGATAGAGCTCAATAAAGAAAATCGCCGTCAAATTAAAGACGCTTTTTAAGGCTTGTCCAACCTTTATCCAAATAGTCTTTGAATTCCTGGTGATTAAGTTTCTTGTAATAGTCTTTTCCACGGTTACCTAATACGACAATGTTTAGATCAATAGAGGGAAAGCTTTCGTCAGAATGATTTTTGAAATATTCGCGACACCATCTCTTAATTCTATTGCGAACTACGGCTGAACCCGTCTTCTTAGGAATAGTCCAACCACACCTTAAGACCTTGTGATCTGTTTTCATGTAGTTGAATATTAAAAAATCAACGGGGCGTACTCTGCGCCCATTAATTCGGATGGTTTCGAAATCACTTCTGCGACGTAAGACTTCTCTCTTCTTACTTTCCACTGACTGTTACAGAAACTCTCTTTCGTCCTCTAGCTCGACGTCTTGATAAAACCTCACGACCATCTTTCGTGGCCATACGAGATCTAAAACCGTGTTTGTTTTTTCTTCTTCTACGACTTGGTTGAAAAGTACGTTTCATGGCATCTGCCCCTTCATAATAAATACGACGTGTGCGTCATTTCTTTAGAAATTTAACAACTTCAAGCAATTAGGCCGCGAATTAAAACATAAACCTGGATGATGGTCAAGGATTGAGCACATTAAGTCTTTTAAATTAGAATGGATTGTGGATAAAACAGTGGTCATTGTTGATAACATCTATCTATTCGGAATTATTATATTTTTATTTAACTGTCTCATAATGAGACACCTAAAAACCGATAAAACCCTTAGGTAGAATGGGCATTCTTGCTAGTAAATCTATGGAACACAGAGGTATCTGCCATTCATTTTGTTGAAAAGATGAGCAAATGTTGATAACTCACTACCTTCCGATTGGGACCGGAGAACCTTTTTAGGTTTTTTATGATAATCGTAATGATAATCAATAGATAGGTAGGGGGCATTCCTGTGGATAATCCAGGGTCTGAGTTTTGGGGTATCGTAAAATCTAATTTAATGGCCAAGAATTCCAATAATAAACTATTGGAAACATGGTTTTACCCCACCCAATTAATGAATGTAGATCAATCAACCCATGCTACCCGCTTTCAGCTGGGTGTACCGTCGGATTTACACCGTTATTGGATCCATGAAAATATATTAGATCGAATTTGTTCTGAAATTTCAGCTATTTACAATCGTCCTTTCGATATTGAGTTAGTTGTTGATGATAAACTTCAATCATTTTCCAATGGAACTAGCGAACTCCATAAGGCTATGAGCCAGCCTCAAACATTACCACAGCCGACTCAACAGCCTATATATAGACAACAACCTACCTCTTCGAGCACATCTACCACTGCAACTCGTAGGGATGTTTTAAATATTGAATACACATTTTCTACTTTTGTAGTCGGAAGAAATAATGAGTTCGCCCATGCTGCTTGTTACTCAATCGCACAAACTCCGGGAACTGAAAGTTATAATCCCCTATTTATTTGTGGTCCTTCGGGAATGGGAAAGACCCACTTGTTGAATTCCGTTGGTAACTTTATTCGCGAAAACAATCCGCACTTGCGAATATGCTATGTTTCTGCCGAAAGATTTTTGACCGAATGTATTTCTAGTATTCGTCGACAAGAGATGGAGAAATTCAGAACCAGATATAGAGATAAATGTGATGTCCTTTTAATGGATGATATTCAAGTTCTTGGACGTGGAGAAGCGGTCCAAGAAGAGTTTTTCCACACATTAAATGACTTTTTCGAAAAAGGCCAACAGGTTGTGGTGGCTAGTGATAGAATTCCTAAGGATATCAAGGGTTTAGAGGATAGAATACGCACCAGACTCGAATGGGGATTGATCGCGGATATCCAAATGCCAGATATGGAAACACGGGTGGCTATCCTTAGATATAAAGCCGAGCGCAAGGATATGCATATTCCAGATGACGTGGTTAACTACATCGCTCGGATATCCAAAAGGTCCATTAGAGAGTTAGAGGGTAACCTCAATAAAGTGCGTATGTTCTCGGAATTACAGGGACTTGAGATTAACTTGTCACTAGCTAAGAAGGTTTTGGCTAGTCACGGAGAAACCTCAACACTAACAGTTGATGATATTCAGAAGATGACTGCTGATCACTTTAAAGTGAGAGTTGTAGATCTTAAGTCGAAGAACCGTTCAAAGCCTCTAGTTACAGCCAGACAGTCAGCAATGTACTTAATTAAAAAGCATTTAGAAAAGAGCTTGGTCGATATCGGGCGCTACTTTGGAAATAGAGATCATACAACAGTTTTAAGTGCGATTCGAAGAATCGAAAAGCAACTCCAAGAAAATTCAGATTTAGTTAAAGATATCGATGACTTAGAAAGCAGAATCCACAATATCACAGGGGTGTGAATTGTGGATGGGGAAAAACACCTGTATAGCTTTGTTGAAACAAATGTGGATGTTGCTTTTCCACAAAATTGGTGGTTAAAAGTTGCCGGGATTCCGGAAGTTTTTCCACAGGAATTTAAAAATAAAATTAGGGGTTTAAGTAGTTTTAGGACTTTTTAACGGCCCTACTACAACTACTAAATTTAAATATATATAAGTTATTAGTTTTAAGGACTCAAAAATGAAACTCAAAGTCGATAAAAAAGAACTCGTATCTTTGCTCTCAAGAACTCAGAATATTGTTGAGAAAAGAAACACGATGCCAATCTTAGTAAATGTCTTGCTAGAGGCGATCGATAACCAATTAAAAGTTTTTGCTACTGATCTAGAGGTTAGCCTTACTGATAATATAAATGCAGAAACTCAAGACCCAGGAAAAGTTGCAGTTAATGCTAAAAACTTATTTGATATAATTAAAGAACTTCCAGATGGCGAGATCTCGCTTATTAAGAAAGAAAATAATTGGTTAGAAATAAAACAAGGTAAAGCAGTTTTCAATATTGTTGGAATTAGTGCTGATGAGTATCCGGTGTTTCCAACTTACAACACCGAAAACTTTTTGAAAGTTGAAGCTGAAGTTTTAAGAGACATGATTGAAAAAACAATTTTCAGTGTTTCAAATGATGAGACTCGATACCATTTGAATGGTGTTTACTTTGAAAAGTTTTTACAACAAGAACAAACATATTATCGAATGGTTGCAACTGACGGTCACCGTCTCAGTTTAGTTGATCGAGTTGTTGAAGCTGGGAGTGATTCAAGTTTACCAGATAATGGAGTAATAATTCCTCGCAAAGGTTTACAAGAAATCCGAAAACTAATTGATCAAATTGGTGGCGAAGTTGAAATGGCCTTTGAAGGATCTCAGCTTATTGTACGTAAAGATCATGCCATATTGATGGTAAGATTAATCGAAGGTAAGTATCCAAATTACCAGAAACTGATTCCTAATACTTTAACTCGTCAAGTTCATGTCAACCGAGAGAACCTTCTTTCATCATTAAAAAGAGTTTCACTTCTTTCGAACCAAAAATCGAAAGGTGTTACACTAACTCTTACAGATGGACGTTTAGAGATAACATCAAACAATCCTGAACTTGGTGATGCGAAAGAAGAAATCGAAGTTGGTTATTCAGGTGAAGAAATTAAAATTGGTTTCAATGCTAGATATATCTTAGATATCTTGAATAGCTTCGATGATGAAGGTGTCGATTTTAAACTTGATGGACAACTATCTCCTGGAATGATCCAACCACATAACGATAATACTTATACTTGTGTGATTATGCCTATGCGAATCTGATGCTATGTACTTCTCAGATGTACGTATCAGAAATTATAGAAACTTAGAAAAAGTCGATGCTGATCTTTCTAAAGGTATCAACCTTTTCATAGGTGACAACGGACAAGGTAAATCCAATTTTATCGAGGCTCTTTTTTATTCAACTCAAGGAACCAGCTTTCGTCCAATTGATAAAGAAAGTTTAATTAATAAATCTGAACCTGAAGTTGCATTAGTCAAAGCTAATGTAAACCATAGTGATCTAGAGTCTGAGTTAATTTTACGTCTTCACCGAGGTAAAAATAAAATTGTTACTCTCAATGGGAAGAGAATTTCAAAAACTAAAATGATTCAATTTTTCCCAATGATACTGTTTTCTCCCGATAGCCTTACTGTTATCAAGCAAGGACCTGATGAAAGACGTAAACTATTAGATGATTTTATAGTTTCGACTTCAGCAAGCGAAGGACAGGTTCTTACAGATTTTAAAAAATGCTTAAAAAATAGGAACCGATTATTAAGCAAAATTGCAGATAGTGAAACTACAAGCGCTGAAGACTTAGCGACCTTAGATTCAATTAACCAAATTTATTTTGGCTTATGTTTGAAGGTGAGTCTTGCACGGCTAAATGCCATCCAAAAAATTTCTTTAAATCTTTCAGAGACTGGAAACTTTCTCTTTCAAGATTCTAATGTGGATATCTCTGTGAACTATGTGATTTCGGGCGAAGTTGTTTCCGGTAAAGAATTATCTGAAGCCAACGACACACCAATTGAAATTCCTGTTCCCGATAGTTCTGAAATTTTAACAAAGCTCCTAAAACGCCACGATCAATTGGCGGCAGCTGAGAAAGCTACGGGAACTTCCTTAGTCGGTCCTCACAAGCACGATATTAAATTTATGTTCAATGGGCAGGACTCTAGG
>CAZFYV010000048.1:8732-16717 GCA_964523195.1 uncultured Pseudobdellovibrionaceae bacterium | reverse complement strand
AGGCCACTGCGAAGCAGTGTCTAATGCAATCTGCAGGCGAGTTAGAGCAAATTGGAGAGCTTAAAGAATCTATCAAAGTAATTAATGTTTTAGTGAATTTGGATTCAAATCAATCTAGAAAATGGTTAGAGCTAAAAGCTGATTTTCAGCAGCTTTTAGGTCAGTCTAGAAGTGCTTTGACTATTTATAAGAACCTTAGCTCTATAAAAGATAAAACCGAGAGTGGTCGAATTCTTGCCAAGATGGCTAGAATTTACAAGCGTAATGGGAATACAGTTGCTTATAAAGCTCTTCGCACCGAGGTAATGAATTTAGGTGTGGAACCTGATGCTTCGATTTATTTAGCTGAGGTGGTTGAGGAAATATTTAATAAGAAGCAATATTCAAAAGCTTTCACTATGAGCAAGAAGCTAGTTAGTAGAAGTGTCGGTACTGTAGAAACTCGCTCTAAAGCTAGATTTATTCAGGCTCAGATTCTTCAGGATGAATTTGTAAGACAAAGCGTGAAAGCTAGAATCGATCGAATCGCACTTGTATTGGCAATTAAAACCGAAAAGTTGGAAAAGGCGCAAAAGGCCTATCAGGCGGTTATTTCCTACGGTCATCCTGAGTATATGGTGAAATCATTGGAGAAGCTTTCTGAAATGTACTCAGTGTATGCAAAGCATGTTCGCACCATGAAGTTACCAAAAGATACACCTGAAGATGAAAAGCAGATATTTCAAGCCGAGATCGAAAGACTTGTGATTCCTATGGAAGAGAAGGGTGTTGATACTCTATTAGAAGCCTTAAAGGCGGCGAAGACAGCGAAACTCATTGATGGATCTGTCGCTAGAATTGAACAAAAGATAAATAAAATGAATATGACGGAATCTAATGTTCCTAACTTGACTGTAGAATTGCCTGGATTTGCTGGACCGGAATTCAGAAAGGCGGGCTCATGAAAAATATCTACATGATTTTGATATCAATAATATTTGCAGGATGCGCCTCAAATGGTGTGAAATCAAAAGACATCAATGAACGTGTTAAAAAATACGTTCTAGATGTTTCCTCTACCTCTCTTCCTAAGAAGACAGCGAGCGTAAAGGCCTGTAAGTGGAGAATTAAAACTGCTGAGAAGCAAGAGTGGAGAGAGCTCCTCAATACAGCGAACTCGTGTGTTAAAGCGAGAAATAGAACTGCCGTGAAGTTTGTCGCTAAAATCCTCTCTAAGCGCTTTAAAATGTCTCCATGGGGATCTTACTATTTTGGACTAGTTAGCGAAATGGAAGGCAAATACGAGCTTGCTGAATGGCATAACGATATGGCCATTAAAAAGAGTGCATCTCGTGTGGGAGTCTTTGATTACCAAAAAGCACGGCTGCTCTACAAAATGAAGAAAGTTAATGAAAGTGTCGAACTTTTTGAGTCTGCTCTTCGTAAGGATGAGACTATTAAAGGTGCACATTTAGTACTTGGAGACATTTTTTTCGGCCAAAGAGACTACAAACGGGCTACAAAGCACTTTGAGAAAGGCTACGACGAGTTTACGACTAACCCTCAAAGATACTTAGCTTTTTCCTATTCTTTAGTTGAAAGCAAAAAGGTAGATCGAGGAATTGAAGTTGTAAGTCAGGGAATTCGTCGAAATCCTCAACACCTCAATTTGCGACTCTATCTTGCTAATATTTACGAGAAAGTCAAAAATGATATAGAGAACGCTCTGTCTGAATATGTCGAAGTTCAAGAAGGCCTTAAAAGAGGTCGCATAAGTGGCAAACCAAAGATTGATATTGCAGCGAAGATAAAAGAACTAGAAAAACGTATTGAAAAGAAGAACGCCACTAAAAAGAAAATTCAAATTACTAAGAGTGATTTGTCTAAGAGTATTGGTAGGTGAGGATATGAGATACTGGACGTTTGCTTTAGTCATATTTGTGAGCTTTCCTGTTTTCGCCAAAAAGGTGAAGTATAGAAAAGTTCAGGAAGTGAATTTTGAAGAGACAGGTATTGATGGGAAAGTGAGAAACCCAGATGGTGCCTATTTGGTTCAAAAGCGCGGTGTAAAATTCCTTCCTATGTACAAAGTAAGATCAACCTTCGATGAAAACATTAAAGACTCTTTTGAGTACCTGAGGTAACCCATGAAAAGAGTCGAACTCCAAGTTGAGCATTTTCACGGTAATAGGTTTCTAAAGTCTCGTAGATTTAGAAGAACAAACGACCTCATAGTGTTAGGATCGTCTCCGTCTGCTGATATTAGACTTGTAGGCGAGGATATCAATCCTATCCATTCAGCTATTGAGTTTGATGGAAATGACTGGATACTTTACGATCTAGCGAGCCCAACTGGTACTCGCGTCAATGGCCAATTGGTTATTGAAAAGAAGATTGAGCCTAAGACTGTGATTAGTATTGGTGGACATGAGCTTCATATCCAGCCAAAAGAATTTCTTAATAATTTGTTTAGAAGACAGTCCGATTTTGGAAAAAAAGATTCAGAAGAGGATATGTTTGAACGGCGTAGGCAGCAGGAGATTTCTTCTTTGCTCGAGACCTATCATCAGGTTGTTATTCGAAGAAACAATATGATTGTTGAGTCTCATTTGCTCAAAAAGGGTGAAGCCTATGAGTTTCTTTTTGGTAAAGAGGCGAAACTTCTGCCTTGTCCAGATACAACATCTTGGAAAAGGCATGAGTACGGAGATTTTGAGTTACAACAAAGACTAGTCACTGCGAGAGACCTTCTCTTAGAGAAGAAGAAAATGCAGCTCAATAAGAACGATAAAGTCGGAATGGGAATAGCCTTGTTTCTCTCCTCAGTAATCTTCTTAGGAGTTTTGCTGAGTCAATTTGGCGGTAAAGAAGAAGTCGCTAAAAAGGAGTTTAAAGAGAATAAGTTTTCTAAGATGATTTACGATGCAAAACTTACTGAAGTCAAAAAGAAGTCTTCTTATAAGGTGACTAAATCAATCAAAAAGAAAACTCAGAAGAAGGCTACAACAAATAATTTAGTAAATAAGAAGGTAGCTAAAGCGGCCCAACCTAAGAGTGATCAGCCCAAGTCTAAAAGACGCTTAGTCACTAATATTAGAAAGGCAAATCTAGGTAAAATCATAGGAAGAATCTCTAAGAGGGCTAACAAGAGTTTATCCATTGCTGCAAAGGTTGGAAGGAAGCCAAGCAGTACTACTCAGCGTGGAAGTGGAAGAGTCGCCGCCTCAGTCGGGTCTATGACTAATATGGGGAATGGAACTCTTAAAAATAGTCGCTATAAGTTAAGAGCCGTTGGTACCTCTGGAAAAGCTGGTGGTATATCTAATCTCAAAGGAATTGGTGGATTGAGTGCTGGTGGAGTTGCCACAGGTGATGTTGGCATCATTGAAGAAGAAATCGAAATGCAAGGTGGTTTGGACCGTGATGTGATTGCTCGTTATATTAAGTCGCAACTCGGTCAGATTCGCTATTGTTATGAAAGACAATTGAGTGCAAATCCTGATCTTTATGGAAAGGTTCAGGTGAAATTTACAATTGGTTCTAACGGTCGTGTATCGACCCAGAATATTGGATTAACTACGCTTAAGAGCGCCATGGTAGAAGGATGTATTTTGAGGCGTGTAGCTAAGTGGCAATTTCCGAAACCTAAAGGTGGGACTCAAGTAAAGGTGAAATACCCTTTCTTATTTAAGAGTACTAACTAAATTCGGAACTTGTCCCTGCTGCAGTTGACGTTTGTGATGGGGGGGCAAACATGTCTCAAAATATTATTTCTTTAATTGCAATGATCGCAGTTGCTTTTTCTTTTTCTTTTGCTTCAGCAAAGACAAAAAAAGCGAAAACTAACCAAAAAACAGCAGTTGAAAAGGGTGCAGCGACCGAGGGTGACAAGTTAGATATAACTGACTTGGAGCAAAAGTATTGGGCTGCTAAGGATACCAATTTCAATGTCGTTCAAAATAGAACCTACTCTAAGAAAAAAAGAGTAGCTGTGAGTGCTACATACGGTAACTTGATCAACGATAGTTACTCTAGGTCAGGTAACTTGAGTTTAAGTGGTTCGTACTATTTCACAGAACGCTATGGTGTTGAGCTCAATTACACCAAAGTTGAATCTTCGGACAACAAGCTTGTTGAAACCTTTGTTAATGACTTTGGTACGACTCCAGATCATGGGAAGGTGGATAGCTTTATAGGAGCTTCTTTTAACTGGGTTCCTTTCTACGCCAAAATGAGTTTACTGGGTACCCGTATCCTCTATTTCGATATGGCTATTTCACCTGGTCTAGGTATGACAACTTACAATCAACAGACTGATACTGGAACTAGAAGTAAGTCAGCTCCGACTGTGTCGATCGACATCACTCAGAGTGTATTTTTCTCAAAGAATTTCGCGGTGAGAATCGACTTTAAAAATAGGTTTTTCCAAGAAGAGGTTATCGAATTTAGAAAATCACCTTCGACTCTAGCTGCAGGAGCTGATAACCAGAAAATACGTACGGATTTTACCCAGAACACGTTATTGATGTTCGGATTGACGTTCTTTTACTAGGAGGGCGCCATTAAGTATTTACGTTTAATTCCAATTCTATTTTTTGCGGTACTCTTGCTTTCCGCAAATGCTTGGGGTGGGGCAATTGACCCATCGGGCTCTTATGAAGAGGCTGTTTACAAAGCGTCGGTTCAGGATGCTGTAAGTGCTTCGGTTGAGGCGGCTACTAAATCTGTGCAAAAGACTCAGAAAAAGCCAGAAGGCATTGTGGATAAAGCTAAGGAAACTTGGGGAAAACTAAAGGCTTGGGTCTTCTCCAAGGATGAAAAAGTAGCAAAAGAAGAAGTTAAGGAAGAGAAAGCTGTTCAGGAAACTAAAAAGGAAGTCGCTAAGATAGAGCCAGTTGTCGAAAAAACTGAAGCTCAAAAATACTTAGAAAAGGCTGATAGGAACTCTAGGGATGATATTCAAAATATTGGTAATGCATCTCAAGCTATTAAAGGACAAAATGTTGTAGAGACAGTAAGTCCTGCTGCAGCTCCAAAATCAGTAGATAAGCTAGTGATTTCTAAAAATCGAGCTCCGCGATATAACAAAAAGCTCAATGTGAAGATTAAGGATATTCCTTCTTTAGACATCGGTCGTGAAGCAAGGATCAAAGCCTCTGATTTTTCTGTGGGAGATCTCAAAGACGCTCTGATTGTTAATGATCTCAACTACTATCTAAAGAACAAAAAGGCCTTGAATAAAAAAGACCAAAAGATCATGGCTAAAACGAACAAGTTTAAAGTTCGTAAAACACCTGCCAAAGTGAAAACAAAAACAAAGAAAGACCCTAAGTTAGTTATGACTCCAGAGGATATTATCGCTCTGGCTACTGGTAGCTTAAAGAATACGAATATTCAGGAGCGTGCTTACAAGCCAATGAGTACCAATGAAATGTTAATGCTTGGTGCACTCTTACTTTTTAGACAAAAAGACGAATGTGCTTCGGCTGCAAGTTTGTTTCACCATCTTTCTAAGTATAAGAACTTTAAGAATGAAGCATACTTTCACCTTTCAGTTTGTGCAAAGAGATTGAAGCTCAAGGGTGATCAGTATGCCTATGCCACGAAGGTAATGAATGTAAGGGATCCATACTACACGGCTGAAATGGCTAAGTTTATCGGATCAGATGTTCCTTCGGAGTTTTTAGAAAAGTACGGAAAAGCACTTTATGGAGCTTCAAAGGATAAAAGCCTTAATTTGTTTAAGGATCCAGAAATCAAAAACTCATCATCCTTGGTGATTTCTAACTGGGCATTGCAGTCTAAGAAGTATAAGTTGGCTATTGATTACGCGTCAAAAGTAGATAAGAAGTACGACAAGTATTATCAGTCTCTCTACTTAAAAGCTATTGGTTCTTATGCTCTAGGAAAAGTTCAAGATGGTATTCGAGTTCAGAAGACTCTATATAAAGCTCTTGCTGAGAAAAAAATTGATAAAAACTTTGAGGCCTTAGCAGCTCTTAATCTTGCGAGAATGGAATTTCAAAGTGGACTCTATGTTAGATCCCAAAGAAACTTTCTTCAGGTTTACAAGGATCATCCTCTTTGGTTGCCATCTCTGATGGAAATGGGCTGGGCTCAATTGCAGTCGGGTGACTACACAGGGGCCATAGGTAATATGTATTCGCTTCATTCGCCGTTTTTTCAGCACGTTTATAAGCCAGAATCCTATGTTATTCGAACCATCGGCTATCTCAATCTATGTCAATATGGTGATGCCTATAGATCACTTACTAGACTAGAAAAAATGTATAGACCTTTTATGTCTGAGATTGCTAATTACACCAAGGTTAATAAGCAAGCTCGTACCTACTATAGCACTGTAAAAAAGTATTTAAGGTCGAACCGTAAGCAAAAGGTCGATGGATTGAGTCCAGCGGTTATTCGAGAGATGGCTAGGCATAGGGATTTTATCAATCTTCAGAAGTCTTTAAACCGAGGGATTGACGAAAGAAAAGTCTATAACAACCTAAATAAGAGTGTTCAGAAGAATATCAATAAGTATAAGAGTTTGATATCTCGAACCAAGACTAGAATTAAGAAGTTTAAGCGTTTACTTCGACCGGTCAAAAAGAGTGAGAAGAGAAAACCTCTAACTCCGGCGCAAATTGGAGACTATAAAAAGAGGATTAAGGCGGATCGAAAATTGATTGCTAGTTTTAATTTTATTTTGGCAATTCATAAAAAGACTCGAAAGTATCTGACCAAGTTTAAGAGAGACTCTATCAAGGCTTTGGATAAGCGAAACTTCAAAACCAAAGCAAATGTGGAGTTAGTACTGGCTAAAAGGCTTTTCAGAATGAGAAAAGACTTAGGTATGTATTTAGAGAATAATGAGCTACTTCGTTATGAGGTGTTTGCAGGATCGGGTGAAAATATTCGATACCAGGCATCTGGTGGTAAAACTCAAGGAAAGCGAATTCCTGCCAACGTTATTCCAAAATCAAAAGAACTAAAATGGGATTTCGATGGAGAGTATTGGGCCGATGAAGTTGGTCATTACAAAAGTTCACTTAAATCAAATTGCCCGAAGGCCGGACAGGCTAATCTAGGGGGGATGTAATATGAAATCGTTAGTAATTATTAAATTTGGATTAGTTTTGACGGCGATCGTTTTATTCTTGTCGACTTCTAATGCGAAGACAAATGTCGAAGAGCAATTGAAGAGGTTAAAAGAAAATAGAGAAAACGCTGAATATAACTATGAGCAGTACAAAGATAATCTCGATATTGTAGATGAGAATCTAAAAGAGATTGATACTGCACTTAAGAAGTTAACCTCTCAAAAGAACGTAATCGATAAGTCCTATAAGGTAATGAAACAGAATAGCGGTGTTGTCGATAAATCCATAGGAAAGCTTAATGGTCATATCGGAAGCGAGCAGAAAGCGATCGCTGCTGAGCAAAAGCAAATTGAAGAGCTTCAGAAAATGATTGAAAAGTTACAAACAAATCAGTCTCGCAGACAGAATCATATTCTGGCCTATGAGAAGAAGATTAGAGAGCTCAATGAAATGAAGGCAACTTGGACTGAGCGGCACCAGGCTGTGACAGCTCTGAAAACTTCAGTGGATGAAAAGTATAAGGAAGCTGTCGACCAGAAAAAGCAGTGGAAAGACAAGCGTAAGAGTTACAAAAGAGAAGTGGCTAAGTGGCAAAGAGAAAGAGACTTGTCTGCGAGGTCCTACAAGAACTTTGAGCAGCTAGCGGATTAATCCTGTAAAGGGCTTAATGATAGTTTTGTTTCTACAGTTTAAAAGTGTCTCATTATGAGGCACTTTTTTTATGCTAAAGTTTTACGACTTTTGTCCCGATATGGTACGTAAGCGGGAGATTACATTTATGCGTATTACAAAAAAAGCAGTCATGCTTTTTGTAGTGACGATCGCAGTGATAGCATTTGGTGGACAGCAGGACGTTTACGCAAAAGCAAAGAGATCTAAGGTCGCTAAGCTTAAGAAGTCTAA
>CAZFYV010000048.1:0-8632 GCA_964523195.1 uncultured Pseudobdellovibrionaceae bacterium | reverse complement strand
AGGACGTTTACGCAAAAGCAAAGAGATCTAAGGTCGCTAAGCTTAAGAAGTCTAAAGTAGCTAAGAAGCATCGAATTGCAAAAAAGCAGGTAAAGAAACAATCAAAAAAGCGGACTAAGAAGCCAAAAAAGAATTTTGCTAAGAAGTCCAAAAGAACACCAGTTATCTTTAATAGAAGTATGTGGCAATACACTCCACGAAGCATGCGTATCAAGTACGCCAAGACGCTTCGGAACGCTGTGCTTGCTCTACATAAAGAGTATTCAAAGAAATACAAAAAGGACTATAGAACATCTGCAAAGCTCTTAAATAAGTTGGAGTTCTTTTATCAGATGATTCAAGACGAAGCCCATGCTTCGACACCTCAGGTGGGTGACCGATGTCTTTATGCTGGTTGGCCATCTACTTATCAGCAGTATCCTGGTTGGAGCCGGCCTTACTGTGTTCCAAGTAATGGAAATGGACAAGGAGTCGGTCCTGGAGAAAGTCCATATAATGGTGGAAAATGTTCTGATGGACAGATTCTTTGTAACCCAGCCCTATTCGGAATGGGTCGAAGCGGTGATGGGTATTGTACTCACCGTGGAAACGGGTCTTTTAATAGCTGTCAGAATCAATATTATAATGATCGAGGTTACCCGGCGTCTGCAATTGCCCAGCAATTGGCGGATGGTGAATTAGGTTACCAGGCCGTACAAGGAATGAGAGAGTTTGTTGAGGAGTTTTGTGCAGAAGGTACAAGGCAAAGTTCTCAATGTAGAGCTATCACCAAGCGTCTTGATAAATTAGATACGGAGTGGACGCGCCTAGAGTTACCAAGGACCACTACGGTGGCTGAGACAGAGACTGAGGAAGATCCAACTCCAACGCCAACACCAGAAGAAACCGTAACAGAAACAGATGATGAAGATTTAGTTGATGGTGAAGTGGCTCCGGAACCTGGAGATTTAACGGGCGCAGATGTTGCTGAAACAGAAGTGGACCCTGCGGGTGGATCTAATGTTTGTGCTGCAAGACCTTATGACCGATTTCCAGGTGCTCCTGGTGGAGAAGCTCGACCAATTGGTGTAGGTTCTTGCTTTCAATGTATGCTTGATATGGAAATGCATGCTAATGCGTCTGCAGAAGATCGTGGAACACCAAAGGCAAAAGTTTCCCAGAGGTATTTGGATTTAGCTTCAGCAATTGGAAAAACCTGTTTACCTGATACTTCGCAGAATTTCCAAATGATTGATTTAGCCGTTTTTACAAAGTTAGGTGCCTGCTCAGAGGCTGACTTCAATTATGGTCAGCAAGAAGGTGCAACATTTGATCGCGTTCACGATGAATTGGAAACCTATGTGCGAGGCGGAGATGCTCCTAATGCAATTCGCAACAACTATGGATTAACTGAAGAAGAATTTAGATCGGCGTTTTGTGCTGAGGCCACCGATGGGTTTGTAAAACCAGGTGATCAGGTTATTGAAGCACTTAAGGCGACTGCTCGAACTGGTGACTACGGTGTGCGAGGATTAGAGTATCGTGATCAAATGATTTCTTGTTTAGAAGCTGCTAGAGCTCGAGAGTCTTCGATGCCAAACCGTTGTAGTTTATCTCAATACGAAGACGATATGGCATTGAGTGCGGGTGTCAGAGAGCAGCTCGGAAATGGTATGCCAGTGGTTTTAAACCTTGGAAATGCCGCTCGAGGTGCATGTGCAACAATGAATTCAAGTCCAACAGTGGAGGGTCAGGACTCTTCGCAGGTGTTTGGCTTTGTTCCCGATGGAACGCCAGTGGAGATGATTCACTATATGTCTAAGAATTTGCAAGATGATGACGGAAATAGAATTCTTAGTGCTGGAGCATCTGATCCCGACGAAGGCGTTGCACTTGGGATCATAAGAGAGGGACGTCAAACTAGATATCGAGCATTAGGAATGCAAAATCCTGCAGGTGCTCGGATCAATTGTATTGGTGCCGCTTTTACGGGATCTACTGGCACGACTGCTCCGGCTGTGCCGAGAACTGATGAGCAGTAGAAGAATAGATTTCTAAAAGCTTTATGAAAAAAGAAGATTTCAAAGCGCTCAAGTCTGAGCGCTTTTTTTAGTTCTTAAATACGTAAAAAAAGACCGAGTGTTGAATCTTGAAATTGGTGCTTTGAGAGCCGATTTCAGTTAGTTTTTTGCAGTTTTCCTAGATGAAAATTAAGCGAGAAAATCGTTGAATTTTCGCGTATCTAGCTGTTTATTATCGGTCTACAGTAAACAGCATTTCTGGCTTTGTGAAAAACGGTTCAAAAAGTCTTGAACTTAGGTGACTTAAAGGTCAGCTTATGCTAGATTAAATAGCTGAAATTACTGTAATTAGATCAATCTTGATCATTATTAACGGGAGATCATACTCTTATGAATAGTTCATCTAATAATTCTATGGACTCAAATAGTTTGGTTGAATCTTCAATTCTGACAACAAAGATCGATGATTTTGTTGCCTGGGGGCGTAAAAATTCATTGTGGCCTCTTCCCTATGGGACAGCTTGTTGTGGAATTGAAATGATGTCTGTGATGGGACCGCGATATGACTTGGCGAGATTTGGTGCCGAGGTTGTTCGCTTTTCACCTCGTCAGGCCGATTTACTTTTAGTGGCAGGAACCATCACCGAAAAAATGGCTCCGATCTTAGTTCATATCTACGAACAGATGCTTGAACCAAAGTACGTGATATCAATGGGAGCATGTGCAAGTTCTGGTGGGTTCTACAGGGCTTATCATGTTCTTCAGGGCGCAGATAAAGTGATTCCGGTTGATGTTTATGTTCCAGGTTGTCCTCCGACTCCTGAAGCGGTTCTTGATGGAATTATGGCACTTCAGAAAATGATTGCAGATAAAACTCCTCGTCCTTGGAAAGATTCGTGGACTAACCCGTTCGAGCATACCCTTCCTGATGTAGCCACTGCAGTAGGCAATCAAGAGGGTACAATCCGAAAATAATATATAAAATTAATTACAGTAAATTTCTGTAGGAAAAAGTATGACGACTTTAGATAAACTTAGAGACGACTTAAAAGCGAAGTTCCCAAATGACTTCGCTAGTTTTAAATTTGCGAACACATTTGGCGATATTTCTTTGGAGGCTCCGAAGGATAAGGTTCATGGAATCTTGGAACACCTGAAACTTACAGGTCAGTTTGATTTTCTAATGGATGTTTGTGGTGTTGATTACCCTGAGCGTGAAGGCGGCCGATTTGATGTTGTCTACCACCTTTTCAGTTCTAAAAACGCTCACCGTTTGAGAATAAAAGCAAAACTTGCTGAAGGGGATTCAATCGCTACAGCTACAGACCTGTGGCAAGGTGCAGACTGGTTCGAGCGCGAAGCCTACGATATGTTTGGTATTCGCTTTGATGGACATCAGAATCTTCGAAGAATTCTGACCCACCATCAGTTTCAAGGGCATCCTTTGCGCAAGGATTACGAAGCGGATCACCAGCAACACTGTGATACGGCTTTGCCAATTCATTTTGATAACGATCCAAATTATGTTGAAGATCCACATAAGGACTTAGTTCCTTTGAATATGGGTCCGTCCCATCCTGCGACCCACGGAACTTTGAGAATCATGGCCGAGCTGGACGGTGAGACTGTTCATCGTGCGGGCGTTGAAATTGGATATCTTCATAGATGTTTTGAAAAGATGGCTGAGACCCATCCATATAACCAAGTCATTCCCTATACAGATCGTTTGAACTATTGTTCAGCACCAATCAATAACGTGGGTTATTGCAAAACTGTTGAAAGACTTCTTGGAGTTGAAGTTCCGCCAAAAGCTCAAGCTATGCGAATTATTTTGAGTGAACTTTCACGAGTCATTGATCACATTGTTTGTATCGGTGCTAATGCCGTTGATTTGGGGGCTCTAACAGGATTCTTCCATTTGTTTACTTACAGAGAAATGGTTTACACATTATTCGAAAAACTCTGTGGTGCTCGACTAACGGTTTCTTTGACCCGAGTTGGTGGTATGGCTCAAGAAGCTCCTGCTGGCTGGTATGATGATGTTCTCGAAACTTGTAAGACCATTAGAGAAGGTGTTGATCAATTACAGACACTCCTCACTGGTAATAAAATTTGGATCCAAAGAACTAAGGGCGTTGGCGCTATTAGTGCTGAAGAAGCTATCCAGTGGGGATACACTGGCCCGCTTTTAAGAGCTGCTGGCGTGTCTTTAGACTTAAGGAAAGTTCAGCCATACTACGGATATGAAACTTTAGATTTCGATGTTCCAGTTGGTTCGAATGGTGATTGTTACGATCGCTACCTTGTTCGAGTTGAAGAAATGAAAAACTCTTTAAAAATTATTGAGCAAGTTGCCAAAAATGTTCCTAGCGGTGATTACACGATCCGCGACAAGGGTATTGTTCTTCCTGAGAAAAAAGACGTTTACGGAAATATTGAAGGTTTAATGAATCACTTTATGTTGGTCATCAAAGGTTTAAGACCACCTGTAGGAGATATTTACGATTCTACAGAGGGTGCCAACGGAGAGTTAGGTTTTTATCTTGTGAGTGATGGGAGTGGAAAACCTTACCGCTTAAAGGTTCGTCCTCCATGTTTTGCAATTTATCAGTCTTTTCCAAAGCAGATTACTGGCGGTTTAGTGGCTGACGTAATTTCAATATTGGGAAGTATGAATGTGATTGCTGGTGAGCTAGATCGGTAATTGTGGGGTAGAGATGTATACGATTTCGGATAAAACAAAAGAATTTGTTAAAAAAGAATTAGAGCGCTACGAAGCGATTGAATCAGCTATTATTCCAGCTCTCTATGCGGTTCAAAAGGAACACGATAATTGGGTTCCCAATGAAGCCATCGGTCAGCTCAGTGAGATCATGGGGATCCCAGAATCTCGAATTAATGAAGTTTTCCACTTCTATACCATGTTTAATAAGGAGCCTGTTGGAAAGTATCACGTTCAAGTTTGCACGAATGTGGCCTGTGCCATGTCTGGAACCCGTGAGATTCTAAAAGAGCTTTGCAGTGAACATGGAGTTAAGATCGGTGAAGTAACTGCGGATGGTCGATATTGCTTCCAAAATGTGGAGTGTCTCGGTTCATGTGGAACAGCTCCGATGCTTCAGATTAATCAAGAAAAATATAATGAGAATTTAAGCGTAGAATCTACGAAACAACTTCTTAAGGAGTTGCCATAATGCAAGAATCAAAACTGCTTTCAGAGCATTATCATCACGATGAATACAAAACCTTAGAGGGTTATAAAAAGTACGATGGATATAAGGTTTTAGAAAAAGCCTTTAAGATGAATAAGCAAGACATAATCACCGAAGTTTTGAACTCCGGTCTTCGTGGGCGCGGTGGTGCTGGTTTTCCAACTGGTAGAAAATGGTCTTTTCTTCCTGACAACGGAGAACCAAGATACCTTCTTTGTAATGCGGATGAAGGAGAGCCGTGTACGTTCAAAGATCGATTGATGATGGAGCGAGCTCCGCACCAATTGATCGAAGGGATGATTATTTCTGCCTTCGCGATCAGCTCTCATAAATCATACATATATATTCGAGGCGAATACACAGAGTCTGTTGAGACTCTTCGCAAAGCGATTGACGAAGCCTACGCAGCTGGTCTTCTTGGTAAAAACATATTGGGCTCAGGTTTTGATCACGATATGGATGTTTATGTTGGTGCCGGAGCTTATATTTGTGGAGAAGAAACTGGTATGATTTCTTCACTTGAAGGTAAAAAGGGGCAACCAAAACTTAAGCCACCTTTTCCTGCGGTAAAGGGATATCTCGGTAAACCTACAATCGTTAATAATGTGGAAACTCTAGCAGCTGTTATTCCAATCATTAAAGATGGAGCAGAGGCCTACAAGAAATACGGAACTGAAAAGTCGGCCGGAACGAAGTTGTTCTCAGTTTCTGGTGATGTTCAAAAACCAGGAAATTACGAAGTACCTTTGGGAATGCCACTCTTAGAACTGATCGAACTTGCTGGTGGATTGAAGCCTGGTCGAACTCTAAAGGCTGTAATTCCGGGTGGAACTTCAGCACCTGTTCTTAATAAAGAAGAGTCAGAAAAAGCGACTATGGATTATGAAAATCTAGCTGAGTTAGGATCGATGTTGGGTTCTGGAGCCGTTACAATTATCGATGATACTCGTTGTATGGTGGATATGCTGAATGTGATCACTCACTTCTATCATCATGAATCTTGCGGTCAGTGCACTCCTTGTCGTGAGGGAACGGGCTGGCTCAATAAAATAGTAACTTCAATTATCGAAGGACGTGCGCGTCTCCAAGATATAGAAACACTTTGCAGAGTTGCAGACCATATGAAAGGTAAAACAATTTGTGCCCTTTCTGATGCTGCTGCACTACCAGTTTTAAGTTTTGTACCTAAATTCAGAAGTGAATTTGAGTTTTACATCCGTGAAGGACGCTCTAAAGTTAAGGGAACAAGTTATGCCGAAATGCACGCTTAATGGAAAAGAAATAGAAGTCGCAGAAGGTACGACGATTATCGAAGCTTATAAACAGCTCGATGAAGAAATCGCTCACTATTGCTGGCATCCTGGATTGAGTGTCGCTGGTGTTTGCCGACTGTGTATGGTTAAGATCGATGGTAATCCACGTTTACAAATTGCGTGTAACACAGTGGTTACTGATGGAATGGTTATCAGTAACGAGGATGAAGAAGTAAAAGAGACGGTAAAATGGGGATTGGATTTCCACCTTATTAACCATCCTCTTGATTGTCCTATATGTGACCAGGCAGGTGAGTGTGGTTTACAAGATCAGTATATGAAATTTGGTAAGTACGATCCTGAAATGGCAGAGCGCAAAGTTAAAAAGCGCAAAGTCGTCGATTTGGGAGAAAGAGTCGTTCTCGATACTGAGAGATGTATTTTGTGTTCTCGTTGTGTCCGATTTACCGAGGAAGTGTCACAGACTCACGAGCTCGGAATTTTTAATCGTGGTGATCATTCAGAGATTGGTACTTATAAAGATAAACCACTAAATAACAACTACTCACTAAATACGGTCGATATATGTCCAGTCGGTGCACTGACTTCTAAAGATTTTAGATTTAAGCAAAGAGTTTGGTTTTTAAATAAAAAGCAAAGTGTTTGTACAGGCTGTTCGGCGGGTTGTAATATCGATGTCTATTACAATAAAGAAGGTGTGTGGAGATTTAAGCCAGCATACAATCCTGAAGTTAATGGCCATTGGATGTGTGATGAGGGGCGAGAGATCTACAATAATCTTAATGCCTACGAGACCAAGGTTGAAGGTGATCGAGGGAATAAGAAAGTCGTCAAAGAACAAGTTCGACTCTTAACAGGCAAAAAAGGCAACGAAAGTGTTGATCCGCAAAACTTGGCTTCTGAAGTAGGTGCTCAACTTAAAGCTTCAGGTGCTGACAAAGTAGCTCTAGTTGTTACTGGACAGCACACCAATGAAGAGCTGGATGCTGCAGTTTCTTATTTTACAAAAGAGCTCAACTCTAAAAATGTTTTCTACTGGGTGAACCAAAAGGAAAAGTTTGATGAGTTCGACGGTATATTAAAGCGTGGAGATGAGAACCCTAACACTAAAGGTGTCTTAAAGATTCTGGATCAGCATGGACTTACAAAGCCTTGGTCTGAATTAGTAAGTGGAGTTGACTCTGGATCGATTGAAACTGTTTTAGTTATCGGGCCTGAGAATCAAGCGAGCTATCCAGATTTTAATGATCGAGTAAATGAGCTTTCAAAGGCTAAAACTCTCGTGTGGGCAACAGCTTGTATAAACCCTGCCTTAGATGGAAAAGATAGTATTTGGCAAATTCCTTTAAATACTTTTGTTGAGAAGGAAGGAACTTTCATTAATCACGGTGGTATTGAGCAAAAGATCTCATTTGTTACTGATCTGGTTCATAATGCTTATGATGTTGTAGAGTTTGTCCGCCTTATGGGTGGAGAAAAAATAGCTGAAGATGCTAGATTTAAAAATAATCCTTTCAAAAGAGTGGATAATGAGTTCACATCGATTAGAGGTGAGTTATGAGTTTAGTTAAACAACCGAATTCGTCATCAAACTGGTATTTACCTGGAATCCTAAAGGGAATGTGGCTTACATTCTGGGGCAAGATGATCAAAAACCTTGTTAATAAAAAGGAAATGATCACTCTTAACTATCCTGAGGAAAAGTATCAGTACTCCCCAAGATTTAAAGGTAATCATGTTCTCACGGTCAATAAAGACGGAGATATTCGTTGCACGGCCTGTATGTTGTGTGCGACGGCATGTCCAGCTGATTGTATTTCTATCATCGCATCAGAAGACGAGGACCCTACTGTAGAAAAGTATCCAATTTCTTATGAGATCGATATTTTAAGATGTGTTTTCTGTGGAATGTGTGAAGAAGCCTGTCCAGTAGATGCCGTTAGAATGGGGCCAGAGTGGCAAACTCCAGGCCTTAACGGTTCAAAGTTTGTTTACGATAAAGAGCATCTTGCCTACCGTGATCAGCTTAACGGTGGAAAAGGGATTCCGAGTATTTGTAACGACGATGAAAGACACAATTTCGGAATTTAATTTTTTAGTTTAATAGTGAAATTTAAAACCGCAGCTCTTGAGTTGCGGTTTTTTT
>CAZFYV010000047.1:0-16908 GCA_964523195.1 uncultured Pseudobdellovibrionaceae bacterium | reverse complement strand
CCTGGCAAGGGAACTCTTTATTAAAACATTTAATCATCTTGCCTTCAGAGCTAGAACTTGCAAATGGGCGAAGCTCACCAATTGGGAAATTGTGTTCTTGGAGAAGGTAAACAAATGTTTCGCCTACAACGCCAGTGGCGCCGACGAGTCCTACATTCAACTGACTCATAATCTATGACCTCAATTTTGCTAAAATTTGCCGGTGGAATTACAAATCTTCGTCGTTGAAATCGTTGTAGCCATCGGCAGTCGCTCTAGCCTTGCTTTTCAAGGGGCGACCTAATCTAAGTATTCCAAAAATCGCGCCAAGTACAGCATAACTTAGAAACAGAACAAATAGCATAACCTCTGGTCGGATTGCGACGATGGCGATGATACTGAGGCCCACCACCAGGTAAAAGAAGGGCATTTTGCGTCGGAAGTCGATATCTTTGAAGCTTCGATACCTGAAATTAGAAACCATGACCACAGCGAGTAGCAGAGTCATGCCTAACAAAATATAATTCCGACCGGCTTCTAGCTCCAGGTCCGTAAAAGCAAGTACTGAACTCGCAACGATTCCAGCAGCCATAGGAATTGGTAATCCTTGAAAGTAACCCTTTTCTTCCGTGTCGTGTGCGACATTAAATCGAGCCAATCTCAATGCACCGCAAGCCACATATACGAAAGAAGCCAGCCAACCTATTCGACCGAAAGGCTGAAGGGCCCATAGATAAAGTAGTATGCCTGGAGCCATTCCAAAGCTCACTAAATCACAAAGTGAATCGTATTCCGCTCCAAAGTCACTGGTTGTGCGAGTCATACGAGCAACTCGTCCATCCAGTAGATCGAAAACTGCAGCGAACACGATGGCGTAACTCGCCCATAGGTATTCTCCACGGATCGAATAGATAATCGCGAAAAACCCGAAAAACATATTCGCAGTAGTTAAGAGATTGGGAAGGATGTAGATATGGGTTCCGACCCTTTGGCGAATTTTCCCAGCACCCTTCTTGACGGACTTTAATGGCTTATCACTCGATGACATGAATTTGTCCCCTAACTATAGAAGCTATTTTATTCTAAATAGCTCCAAAAATATAGAACATTGCACTTATGCCCACAGCACTTAGGACAGGGAAGCTTAGATTATCGTCGAGTGATTTGATCGTAATCAATTCTGAAGCTGCGCCGATGAGTCCACCAGCCGGGACGATGATCCATAGTCGTTCAACAAGAATGTTTGCGAAATAGCAATAGAAACCAATAACGATGGAGCAAACTACAAAAGCTGCGATGAATCCTTGGAGTGTTTTTCCATTCATCAAAGGTTCTTTGCCGTATTTGATACCCGAATAACTAGCGATGGGATCTGCCAAAGCTAAAAAGAAAAGTGCAATGTTGATAACATCAGGATTAAAAAACAAAAGCAGAATCGCAGCCCCGAGAATTAAAAATGTCGTACCCGATATTGAGTTGGATTCTGACTTTCTCATAACTGGCCCAAAAATTTTGTGAGCAGCGTAGTTTACTTTTTCATTCCACTGTCGAGCGACATCTCCTGGGATTATCAAAATAGCGAGTACAGCTAGAATGATCCAACTCGTGTAATTGGATTGGGTCATGTGTATCGCGGCCATTATGGAAATACCCACGGCATGCCAGATCTTACGTTTCCAGTGCATGTCTTTTTTACTTTTTAAATCAAAGTGATCGATCGTAGGCATGGTTATCAAATTTCGTAACATTTCATCTCCATCCGGTATCACATATGGGGTCTGAACTCAATTTAGAGCTGCAATTGCTCTTCAAGGACCACAGACACCACATGGCAAAAGGGATAGAATTTAGACAATGCAAGATTTAAACACGGATGTAAATTCTGTGAAATCAATAGTTTACGAATATTTTCAAAGGCCCGTGCCTTGCATTACAATAGAAGTATGAGGTTTAGCCGGACAATATTTGCATTCTTGAGTATTTTCCTTCTCCTTGGGAGTCTCTCCCAGGCAGAGGTGGAGATTCCCTATGGCTACACCTTTGATGTGAATTCTGAAAAAGGGGATAGCATCGAAGAGTTGGTATTGGTGCCTGCTCCCGACAAAGATGATGAGCCACCTTTAAAAGAACGTATATTCGATACAAAACTCACCAAAGAATTGCGCAATCGCTACGAGCAGAAATTTGGGTTTTCACCAGTTGAGCAAATACACAATTTGCCGGACCCCACTGCATTTTTTACTGACGACTTCGGTGGATCTGTAAACATTCAAGAAGAAGCCGATGAAGAAAGAAAGTTTGGTAGTTTTGTGATTAAGCGTATGACTGAGTACCATGCGGATAATTATTTTAAGAATAATCCGACTATGCGTCCTGTTTACGAACTTAAAGAGCGTGTGAGTAAGGTTGATGTCAGAGTTGGTAAAAGTGTGAAGTTTTCAGCTAAGTATTCTCTTTCTGGAAACTTTCTAGATTTAAAAGTGGATAACCCCTATGTGGATTCTAAGGTCGTACTGGAATTTGGTGATTCTGGGCTCGACGACCAGGTTTTGGTTTTAGGAAAAAGAGTCACTAGTTCAACATATCTAGAAACCCTATATAAAAACATTGATGGCATTTGGCGCTTAACTGCGAGCCAAAGAATCGCTGCCAATTTAACCGGATCGATCGTAGGTTCAACATATACAAATGGCACTGGCGATAGCGATCGTGAACGACTGTTTCTTGCTGGTTTGTCCTGGTCTTATTAGTTTTTTCTTAAGCTTTTTTGTAAACAAAATTTAGGCATATGCTTTGCTCATATTGTGTGAACATGAATTTGTTAACACGTAGAGGGTTGTTATTTGTGTTAGCAGTTGCGAGTTTTTCTTTTGTTTTTGTGAAAGAAATTCATGCATCTTCTTTTGATAAACAATCTTCGGTATCAACTAAGTATGAAACTCAAGACTGGTCCTTTGAGCAAAGGGGTCCTATTTTAGCTATCGGAGATGTTCACGCCGACCCATATTCCTTGATCGATATTTTAATCAGAGCTGGGGTAATCAACTCGAAAGGTCTATTCGTTGCCCATGAGAGGGGGAAGTTTTCTCATATCGTTTTTCTAGGAGACTATGCAGATAAGGGCCCATACACCAGGGGTGTTTGGGACTTATTATTGTTTTTAGAGAAAGAGACTTCAAAGCATGGAATTGATTTGATATTGCATGTGGGTAATCACGATAAAATGATCCAGCTTGAAAATTTCACGCGCATGGAAGAGGCGGATTTAGTTTATTTTAGTGAAAACTCTTTTGGTGCTGAGACCGCAGAAATAGGTGTCTCTAGGACTGTGTTGCAGAGTCCTTATAAAAAATTGATGGAGCGAATGCGATTAATGACTCGTATAGGTCGCTACTTTTTTGTCCATGCAAGCTTTGGTGATCCGGATTACTTTATGGATTTCATGGATAGAAATGGTATTGGGGAATTCAATAGAGTGTACACACAATTTGTTGTGGATCAGCATGAAAATCTCAGGAGTAAGCTGGAGGGTGTGAGACGTGATGTTACTGAGGTTCATCCTTTGTTAGAGTATTGGGATTTTAAATCTCCTCAAGGCCCCAGTGGTTTGCCTAATACCCCTTTGTGGTCCCGTGATTTGATGAATGGTAAATTTGATTCAGATAAATTAACTGAGATTATGGAGCGCTTAGAAGTTGATTTGATTGTTCATGGTCATACGGTGACTAAGTCGCGAGAGCCAAGTTTTAATTTTGGAGGGGCAACTCTAGATTTGGATACCAATATATCTGGGTCTTATCTTAGAAAAGATTCTAGGGCGAGTTTGTCGGCAGCCATATTAGATGAAACTGGTGGCGTAGAAATACTGTCGTCTGCAAAAGATAGCGGGTTTAAGCGCGGGCTGAACTCAGAAGCCTACCATTGGTTTAGAACTCGTTTGTCGCCAAGTTCTAAACACTGCGAAGTTCAGTTTTTATATAGTAACAATTAGTTCAGGTACGCCGGCATCAATTCACTGAGCGAGTTAATAAGAGCTTCTGAGTTTTCGATCATGGCCGTCGCTCCCATCAGAGAGTAGGTATCTTTAATTTTTGATTTCTCATAGGTAGAAGCATGGATCTCTAAGATAAGTCCTTGTTTTAAGGCTTCAATGAATTTTGAATCATTTCCGTCAGATGTGACCCCGTAATCAACATAGAGATGTTGAAGAGACTCATCGACATAAAGGGGATACCTTCTACCATCTATTAATGCATAAGCAGGCAGATGTTCATCGATATTCACGCCCATTGATATAACAACTACCGGATAGTCATTGAGGACTTGCTCTACTTCTATATAGATTTCATCCTGTCTTCTTTCTTTGAGTTGTGTTGATGAGGTTGGTTTTGATTGGGCGTAGGTTGTTAGACCAAAATTATCGATATATTCACCGTATGAACTCCAAGACTGATCTTGTTCAACTTTCTGAGGGCCCTCAGTTTCAAAATTGAATTCAGTAAAAGCTTTTGCTGATTCTAAAAAAAGGCTTCCAGATACAATTATAAGAAGTAGCAGTTTAAAACCTGTCACATTGGTCTCCCAGGAATTACGGTTTTAATCAGAGGGAAGTTCACTTTCTAAAAGTGTCCTCGAGATCATTTCATTAAATAATAATGCGTAGTGTTATAACAGTCTGGTTAAGATGTCAACCTAGCTCCATAAGTACCTGTAAATAATGACCCAATTCAAGCTGCGGCGAAACCCACAATTTACCGATAAGAGGTCTGTATGGGATGGTTAGCTAGAATTTCGATCTTTGTGTTTTTGATACTTTTTGTGCCAAAAAGTGAGGCTCGAAGGTTTCCCATTTTAGAGGCTCTTTACAGTTGCGAGCAAGGTGTGACCCAAGCTATGGCCGAGCGCTTTTCAATCGATATGATTACCGAAGGACGGACACTGGATAATGAGGTTGAGCCGGGCTCAGGATTAAGAAACCTCGCAATCAAAGAAGAGTTTAAGATAGAAACTCTAGAAGATATTCAAATCTCACCAACTTACTCTACAGAGTTCAGTGTACTTGGTTCCAGTTATGAAGGGCGACCGGGTTTAATGATATACACCGGGGTCGACAACGCCTTTGCGGAATTACCACCGCCTACTGAGGAGCCGACAGAGCAAATGAAAGTATGTCTAAGTCCTCAGTCGTTATCTATTAGTGGCATGATTATGCGGGGAATGTTTTCTTGTGGAGAAATGGAAGAGATACTTACTGCGACTTCAGGGATTGTACCTAGATATATGATTGTCGATATTCCTGGGGTAGGGCAAAGAGCTTTTAGAGTGACGACGACTATGATGGCAATGGGACAAACTCCCACAGGAATAGTAAGTATTCCAGTCGAGCAAGCCGAGCGCGAGGCTTCAATTTTGGGTCTGGATATTTCTCGAGATATTAGAAGTTCCCTTCTTACGGATGATCGCCTTAATGTTATTTCGGATGCGATTCAAAGTAAAATTGGGGCGATCCATGGTTTAAGAACGAGATTCAATTACAGAACGCAAACTTCTGGATGGGATCAAAAGGTAAACGCAGAACTTCGTCGTTGTCAGCAATCCTTGAGTTCACTGGATCACCCATCAGCTCGCTCCTTACTAAAAGAAGTTGAGGCTCAGCTTCGATTGCTTGAAACCTTTGACGCTAGACCGATCACAGCCCCTGTGCCAACCATTCAAGAAATATAGTGTTCAGTTTTCTACCTCCAAACAGCTTGTTGTTGTAAATAGTCCTAGATAGTTTTATTTTTTATTTATGGCCTACGATGATTTTTATGAACTAGAAAATGTTTTTGATCAAAAAACCATCGATTGGTTTTTTGAAGTTTATAAAAAGGTCGACCATGGAGATGATGCCAAGGCATTACGTGCGGAGTCCCCGGGGCGAAAGAATTTTCTTCATTATATAGACGAGAATGTTTTCCCAGAATTGTATTAGGAAATGGCAGATACCGTCACGGAAGTATTGCCCTTTGTTCGTAGTGATTACGAAATTGATTCTATTCAGTTTTATCACATTGAAAACCCTTATGCTCTCCATAGTGATGGCCTTGGTAAAGACAATGTCTTTTTTCAGCTTATCATTCCCTTAAAGGTTGTTCCTGATACAAGCACTTATACAATTGTTTACGAGCAGAAAACTGATATTAGAACAGAGTGGATTTCAAAGGCTTTTGATAAGCCTGAGGATTATGAGCCGTTTTATAATTTACCTATCTACGATCCTAGTCATTTTGAAGGTTGGGAAGATCGACAAAGAATTTCAGAAGAAGATGGCAAGAAGTATTGGGGTGAGGCTTGGGACAAGGTCTATCGAGAAGCCTACCATGGCTTTTCCATCAAGCATGTTTATGAATGGAAAGTTGGTGGGCTCTTCTGTTTTGATAGCCGCTTCACCCACAGCGCGACAGAGTTTAAACATAAGGGTATTCAATACAAAGAGGGTATCTTGTTTCTTTTGAAAAAAGCGAGATAGCTTCCTTCTCTAAGGTCTCTAGAATCCATATGAAGCCAATGTTCAGGGTCTTTACATATGTAACCTACCTAACGATTGTCTAAGAAACTATCAATGGGCCCGCAAAAGTTGTCATAGAGTGGCACCAGCCTTTTCAGATCGAATCTAGGGTGGTCTCGTATGGTCCTATGCTTGCTCTAGTATAAAGGCAACAACCCCCTCCCCCCCGAAACCAACGTTCAGAGAAGGTTTTCTTCTCGGAAACCAGAGGTCCCCAACCTCTGGTTTTTTTTTGCTTTTTTGGAATTCTAAAAGAGCCACCAGAAGCCCTGGGACGGGTGTAAAGAGCTCCTGGTGGCACATAGTCTAAGTTTTAATAAAGGCCTTTTCGATTAAATCTAGGGCATTCTGAAAAGACAGGCGCTGCATCCTCTCAAGATCGTGGTCTTCGGTTACGATCATGGTGAGATAGCCAGTTATTATGCTTTGGATGGAGAGGGCTAAATCAGAGACGCTATAGTTCTCGCTAAGGCGACATTTTCTTTTTTCAAGAATTTTAAAAATGAGGAGTTCGATACGTTCGCGGCCACCCCGGCGAATTTGTTGATTTAAAGATTTGAGCTCCGGGTTAATGGTGGTCAGTGTGTAGAGATAGGTCCAAATGGTTTGCATCTCTTTTTTCTCTTGGGACCATCTCAGGGGAGAAACCATATAGTTGGCTAGGGCACGTTCAGGGTCTTCGCCGCCAGCAAGAATGGCTGAAACCATGGCTTCTTTTAAATCTTCGAGGACAACCTGAACGACGGCAGCGAATAGGGCTTCGAATGTAGGAAAGTAATAACTGATAAGTGGTTGATCTACCTTCGCTCGTTTGGCGAGTTCACTGTTTTTGAACCCATGGGGGCCTCGCTCAAGAATAAGCTCCATGGCAGTTTGAACCATGCGGGCCTTTTTCTCTCCTGGGCTTTCTTTTTTCCGGCGTGCCATATCTTCATTCTAGCATGAGTATTGTAAACAATTTATAAATTAATTTAAATTATTTAAAATAATTAATATTAGTAATAATAGGTAGATATGGCATATTTTAAAATAATTAAAGATAAATTTTATAAAAGTTAAAATAAATATGGAGATTTAGAACACATCGCATTATTTATTCTCCCAACCCGAGGAGAGCAGCGCTTAAGGCTATTTCGAATTCATGAAATCTCAGACTTGGGGGGTAAGAAAGTTACTTCGAGGGAAGTGATATGAAGGGAGAAAAAAATGAAACTACTACATTTATTTTTAGGGAGTATGTGTGTCTTAACTGCTGCTTGTTCGGTTGAAAAAGATGAACCTGCAGAAGAAGTAAAGCCGCCAATTGAAAAGCCTGTAATTGTTCAAGGTCCGAAAATGGAAGGTGAATGGTTCTCTACCTGTTTTTCAAAAACAGAAAAAGCTGAAGAGGGAAGAGAACAGCTCGTTAATCAAAGATTGGTTCTCAAGTTTGATGGAATCAATTTAGATTATTCGAAATATACATATGCAGATGATATGTGTCTTGAATCCATCGATAGTCAAAAAATGGATGGAATCTATAAGTACACTAAGAATTTAGGTGATGGTGTATTCGCAGTTGATTTTAAGCTTCCAACTGCAGATAAGTTAGCAGCCCACAGAGAGTTCAATTTGAGTTTTATAGAAGATACTCTTAAGGTAAGCGCTCTCTATTCTCTTTACGATAAACAAGAGGCTTATGATCCTGATTTGGTTTTGAGTAAAACCTATAATGGCCCAAATCCAGAGTTTGTTCCAAGACTTAAACCAGGAGTCTATGAATACAAGAAAAATGATTTTTATCAATGTGACCAAGCACTTTCGACTGAAAAGAAAAATGGAGTCGTATCGCGTATCTATATTGATTATTTAGGTCGCTGTTCTGGTCAGCTGGAGCTTAACTGTGAAAAGCGCTTCTGTAAAACCGACGGTTTTCGAATGATTATCCGCTCAGAGTACTCCTACGAATTTATCGAGAACGAAACAGGGCACCGCTCAATTTTTCAAAAACGATAGCGTCTGTCTTGGTGGGAGATTGTGATGAGAAATCTACAAGTATTTTTCCTAGCTCTAATATGGTTAGCAGTCTCTGGCTGCTCTACCACAGAGTTGGATCGAGCAAAAGACAGAATGAAGCCCATTACTAGGTTGGCGGTAGTTTCTTTTGAAATTTTACAGGATCAGCCTCCTGGCACCAACAAACTGAATGGGGCACGGGCTTTTGGAATTTTGTCATCATTCTCGAGTCGTGAAGAGATACAGGCGATGGCTCGTCACTCCTATGCAAAGCTTGTCCAGGAGTTGAGAAGAAAATTGAACAAGGATGTTCTCTCTTTAAAAGAAGTGTTAAAAAACCCGTTCTTTCAGAGTTTGTATGTTGAAAAAATTGGACAGTTTGACCAAAGAACAGTGATCCGCAATGGGGTCGAGATTGTTTCAGTTAAAGGGATGTTTGATGAAATATTGTTTCGAAATCTTTCAACTTATGAAAGGCAGCAGTTGGCGGCTCATCTAGGAGTTGATGGATTTATCGAGTTTATGGCTTTTCAGAAAATAGAGCGGGGAGTGAATTTAAAGTCAAAACCAAACGGTTTTGGATTTAGATATAAAACCCACTCTAAAATCAAGGTTTACGACGTTCAAACATTAAACCCAGTTTTAATACTCGAAAGTGATAAAGGTCCATTGAGCCGACTATCTTCAAGTGTCGATGGCGTATCCCCAAGGGAGGGGCTTTCAAAAGTCAGTTCAGAGTCAGTTGTAGACTCAATTGAGAGAATTTTGAGTGATTCCATTTAGTCTCTAACGTTTTCCCTTCACCCGAGGGAATCTTTTTACATCTTAATATTCTTTACCCACTGGTCGCTGTTTAGCAGCGGCCTTTTTTATGTCTCAAAGTGGGAGTTTATAGTCACAAATGTTGCTCATATAAGCGTTCAATATAGGTAGATTGTATTTAAGGCTTGAAGGCGATGAGTGAACAAAAATATGACGAGTTAATGTGAGAAATTCACCTGAGATATTATAGGGTTTCGGCAAACGATATTATACTTTGAATGCTGAACGTTTTTTCCAATTATTTAGGGTGAAGCTCATAAGTTTTGAGAATCTTCTCAAGCCTATGGAACACTTTGTAAATGGGGGAAAAATGTTTAAGGGGTTGATCGTTCTTTGTATATTGTTGTCAGGTATCTCTTCTGAGGCCTTTAATGCCACTCACAAGAAAAATTGTTTAAAAACCAAGAAGTGTCGTGGATATGATCTTCGCAATGTAGATTTCCGTAACAAAAATCTTCGCTATTTCGATTTTAGAGACGCTCAATTACAAGGTGCACGTTTGAATAATGCGGATCTACGCGATACTCAAATGCAAGCTGCGAAGCTTAATAATGCGAATCTCAATAATGCAAAGATGCAAAAAGCAAAGCTTAATAATGCTATTTTCAACAATACAAAAATGGTGAATACATTACTTGGAAATGCAAATCTGACGCGAGCGAAGTTCAGCCATATGAGAATTGATAATATTGGCGCTTACGCTGCTATTTTCAACTACGCAAGGTTTACCAAAGTCGATATTTTGAGGTCCAACTTTAAGAACGCTAGTTTTAAGTTTGTTAACGTCGAAATCTCTAATGTAGCGGATAGAAATTTGGATGTTGAGACTTCTGATTTTACGAATGTTAATTTTGAAAATGCAAAAATTAAAGATGCATCATTTGCTGAATGTATTTTTAATAGAGCGAACTTTACTGGAACAAGTTTGGCGCAATCTTATATTGTTAATGGGATGTTTGATCGCGCTAACTTCACTGATACTAAAATGTATGACACATACATTTCTGGATTTTCAGGTGGAGCCGACTTCATTGCCACAGTGATGGTAAGAACCTATATTCAGAATTTCGATGCAACCTACTCTTATTTTAATGGAGCGAATTTTACTAATGCAATTATCAGAAATTCTGACTTCAGCGGCTCGGAGTTCTTTTATGTAAACTTCAATCGAGCTGAATGTATAACCAACAATACAAAGTTTAATAACGTTCATTTGGAGGGTACACAGTTACCCAATAGCTCTACTAAAAAGAAATCTTGCCCTGGATACTAGGCCGAGTACTGTATCTTGAGGGTTTATTGAGTTTTGCGGTTGAGTCTGATCTCTGAGACGTTGGATTCACCGCTTTCGCCCAAAGCTGTTAGGATTATTAAATTCTTTCCTGGAGATAACTGAATTAAATCAGTCTTAAACGACTTTTTGGGTGTGCTGAACACGGTTCCCGTGAAGCCATTGGATTTATTTACTATGGTGTAGTTGGTCGATTCACTGTCGCTACAGTCTTTTCCCTTGATCTTTATTTGATTTACTTGTGAAGGAACATCCAAGTTCATATTCTGCTCACAGTTGAATTCAAGAGTTCTAATGGCATATTTTACTTTGGAGATAAGAGGGTCGCTTTCTGAAGAAATCAGGCGCGTTGAAGCTGGTTTTCTGAATTCACTTTTAGGTAATACATCGCCTGTTTGTTTTGGAGGTGAAAGTAGAAAGCTCATATTGAGTAGACCAACCACGATCACTATCCCGAGAGTCCAAATAATCATCTGTCTGGTGAGAGTTTTGTCCCATGCCATAATGATTTATCGGATTAATCTGTAGTCAATTAGAGGGAATTTTCTTGAAACCCGCTATAGAAGCAGGTCTAGGCTACTTTTGTGATTCTGATTCCAAGATAGTTTGGGCGACCTGAGAAGGGGACTCCGATAACCTCATGCTTTTTATCTGGCGATAGGTCATTAGATTTTGGTCTAGCTCCAACTGTGCCTGACTAATCTTTTTGAAAACAGCTTTTACCTTAGGATTAGTTTTAATCTCTGGTCTGGTTTCGGCCATTAGGTTCTCTAAAACTTCAAGATAGGTCGATTTTTCTGCAGCGGGAGTATCAGTTAACTTAATTTTAGTTACTGCATGGGCAGCAATTTTAGCCAATGTGACTTCAAATGCATTATAGTTTCGAAGTTCATTCCTGAGGAGAAGAGTTAGGTTATTGCGAGCACCATCAAAGTCAGGTCGAGCGAATACCAAGGTCAGTTGATTTCTAAGTAACTCAACAGCCTCCTCTGCGCCTTTTTGTTCCAGCTTAATGGACTCTTCGTCTGACCTACCGTCTGAGAAGGTTTGTTGGCGGATATCCCGGACTTTCGTGAGTGCGACTTGAATCGATCTCTCTATGGCCTCGGAATCAGTAATCTGCAGATTCTCAGTAAATTCAATCAATCCACCTTTGGGCACGACCCCGTAGGCCTTAGTTCCGAGCAAAAAGCTGATAAAAGCAATAATTGCGATGGCAATTGCCGATTTAAAGACTGTTCGAATGTTGGTCATAGTGACAGATTTAGTGCGTTTCACGGGGCTTTTAGACCATGTGCTGCATAAATCCACAAGCTCAAGCCTGATGTAATCTTTTTTTTACAAAACCACCCCTCGCGATGCACCAAAATTGGCGGTATTCTGGTAAAAACAGTGGCCTAGTACTTCGAATAAGAGCTATTATTGTCTCTATTCGTTTGTTTTGTGAATTTTTTTTACTGAACTCAAACACTAGGTAATATTGAAAAATAAATTTAAGCGGAGGCATCCTTTGAAAAAGCTATTATTGACCTTAAGCCTTGGTCTAACCTTTCTCTTCGCGGCGGCATGTGCGCCAAACGCGACTCAACTTAAAGAGCTTGTAGAAAAAAATCCAGACATCCTTTTTAATGCGATAGAAAAGAATCCAGAAAAATTCTTAGATACCGTTAACAAAGCAGCTCGAATCGCCCGTCAGCAAAAAGAAGAAAAGATGATGGAAGATGCGAACAAGGCTCGTGAAGAAGAGTTTACGAATCCTAAAAAGCCGATTGTTCAAGCGGGTAGAGCTATTAAAGGTAATAAAGATGCTCCCATCACGATCATCGAGTATTCTGATTTCCAATGTCCGTTCTGTAAGCGTGGAAGTGATACTGTAAATAGTGTGTTAGCAGAGTATGGCGACAAAGTTCGTTTAGTATTCAAGCACTTTCCGATTGACCAGATCCACCCAAGGGCGCGTTTAGCCTCTGCATATATGATTGCTATTGGTAATCAGAGCCCGAAAAAAGCCTATGAATTTAAAAATGAGGTTTTCAATAATCAATCCGCTCTCAGAGTTCAAACTGACAGAGAAGCTATGGCTGTCTTAGATAAGATCGCTAAAAAAGTTGGCGGAATAAATTTGTCTAAAGTTAAGTCTGATATTAAGGCTGACGAAGTTGAGAAGCTTATTAACGATGATAAGCAAGAAGCCAATAAGTTTGGTTTTACAGGAACTCCAGGATATTTAATTAATGGTGTGTCTTTAAAAGGTGCATACCCAATGTCTGAGTTCAAAAAGATTATTGATCGCCATCTCGGTAAGAAGTAGTTAAGTTTTAAATACTGAAATTTATAAGCCCTGGGTTTTTTCCAGGGCTTTTTTTGTAAAATGACCGAGACGGATGTCTTTAAAGTTCTAGTTTTAGAGGGGTAGGAAGCAATTCCACAGATTTGTCAGTCAACTTACATGGCAGGGCAGAGACTATTAATCCCTTTTTATGGGCTTTTCTTAGAAGTTCAGCATAGTCTGGGTCAATATCTTCAGCTGGGCTGAATCGGTCGCAATCTTCTCTTTGAATGGTAAAGACCAACTCGCAAGAGTAGCCTCTATCCATGAGTTCCATGAGCTCTCTAATGTGTTTTTGACCTCTTTCAGTTACGGCATCGGGGAACAGGGCTGAATTGCCGTCAGCGAGAGTCACATTTTTGATTTCGATAAGGTGAAGTTTGTACTTATCAGATTGGACGTCTTCAAAATTCAGTTTTTTGATTCCCGGATTTTCTTCTTCGTTCCACATAACTATGTCGATTCGAGATTTATCGGATATCTTAACTTCACCTTGGAGTCGATCGTACTGAGCCCAACTTTTATTGGTTTTGTTTTCCCAAAGCTCTTTTACCAAACGATTTGGAAGACCAGTATTAACTCCCACCCAAGATGACTTTGTTTTAATCATTTCTAATGTTGCTTTGAGCTTTCTTTTAGGGTCATCAGACATGGAAAATCTGCAGCTGGCGGGCTGCTCTTTGAGGCCTTTGAGGCTGCCAGTATTCGGGCAGTGTGCAGTGATGATTTCTCCATCGACTTCAATATCCGCGAAAAATCGTTTGTAGCGTTTGAGAAACTTTCCAGTTTTTAATGGGCTTTGGTACTGCATAAGTTTTCCTTGTGTTTAGGTGTGCATCAGTGATGCCAGGTTCCGATTGAACAGGCAAGTGTTTGCAAAGCATCACAAACTATTTCCAGTTATTAGTCCCCGACCTAATAGTCTGCGGCAAATTAGAATGTTTCGTTATGTGATTCTCAAGTCAACTAATTCAGATTATTATTGAGTAAACCTTCATGGAGTTAGATGGTTTATGGGTTTAGTAGCTGGAATTTTTTGGCACGAATCAGACGCAACGGACAACAAAATCTTCCCGAAATTGAAAGAGATTTTTAGCCGGAATGCTTCTCGTAAATTAGACGTTTATAAGCAAAAAAACTTCATAATGTGTTATCTGGCAAGTGGAGTTGAGGACTTTCTTGAGTATCAGGATTCCAAAGAGAGTTTGTCGTACTACACTGGCTATACAGTTATTGATAGAGATCGGCCTCGATTAAAACGTTTAGAATCTTTTGCCAATAGATATAAAGACCCGGAGCTAACAAGGCAGGCCCATAATTTTCTTAGATGCCATCTGAACAATCAATGTGTTGAATTCGAAAGTGATATTTTAGGGAGTGTACCTTTATATTACAGGCTTATTGATGATCAGTTGGTTTTTTGTTCTGAATTCGAGGTATTAGCGAATATCTTTACCGAGAAACTAAGTTATGACGAAGTAGCCATTTCTCATTTTTATAGCTCTGGAGTCATGTTGCCGGGAGAGACTTTTTATAAAGAGATTCGATCGGTGCTTCCTGGAAAAATACATCAGTTCACCCGAAAAGGCGGCAACAAGGCAGTTCATGAGCAGATCTTGGATACGCAATACCAGCCACCGGACTACACGAAACTTGGATTAAGAGAGTTTGCCAGTTCAATGAAAGACAAATTAGAAGTAATTGTTAATACTTTTATTTCTGATTTCGATATCGATGAAATGAGACTCACTGGAGGGGCAGATACGAGGCTAACATTGGCTATGATGTCTCAAGAAAATCGGAAAAATATTAAGTTCAAGACTATGAGCCATAAGCTGCCATCCCTTAGAAGTTATTATGATGTGGAAGTTGCGAAGTTGTTGTCAGAAAAACTTGGACTTAGCCATGAGATACTCATAGATGAGTCGAGTGGGGTGACTTTTTCTAATTTCTTTAGAAGGTACTATCCTCTGGAAAAAGTATTTTTGGGAGGAGTTTATGGAGGTGAGTTCTTTGGAGGCCAATCGGTTCCCGCCATGCCCATATATTCTCAATCCAATGATTTCCGTGGGATTCTTCAGAGTTTAGAAATATTTAGTTTTGAGACCAATGAAAACTGCATGGATGAATATAACCAATGGATCTGCAGTGGTGATGTTTATTCAAAGGAATATTACAATTCAGTTCTAACCTTTCGCAACTCTAGTCTGACTTCAATCTATGAGGGTGACTTGCATTGGGCCGGTCCTGCATTGAATGCCTTTCGCCGGTTTTCTATGTTCAATATGGGTGAAGTTTTGTGGGAGCTTTGTAATGTTCCCTTCGAATATATAAAGAACTATTTGCTTTACACTGAAGTTTTCAAGCAGACTGAAAAGTCTTTCCAGGAAATTCCATTTGATTCGCTCATTGCGAGAACACTCTATACACCTTTTAAAGATATTCAGCACTACTCTTCGATAGAAAACTCTGAAAGTTTGATTACAAAAGATGTTCATATGATTCGTGTTAAAAATGTAGTTGAAAATGAAATGGTCTCGAGCGAGTTGAGAAAATTTGACTTATTTAACTACGAAAAAATTGAAGAGTTACGACCCAAAATGGATCGAAGTTCGGATATTCGATTGGTTCAGTTATTGTTTACTTTAAAAAGGTTTGGAGCCCATCGAGACCCAGAGTTTTTTGAGAGATTAACATCAGACGTAGAGAAACAAGCTAATAACTTTTAGACCCATAAAGAGGCGGAGCTTATTAAGAACAGTTTGATATTACTTTTTACATTTTCTTTTATGTTTCCTTTATCAGGAGAGGCTTTTACTTGGCCTGTCTATAAGCCAGCCTACGATCTTGTTATCAATGATCAGGCCTTTAAGAGTTCCTTGGATCCAGACTCAGTAAAGGTTCTCAATTGGAACATTTATAAGGGAACAAATGACGGTTTAGTTAAAGAGTTTGGAATTCGTAGTGATAACCAAGATTTAGTTTTAACCCAGGAGTTTTTCTCTTCACCAAAGTTAGAGCTGCCCAGAACTTTGAATCAATAGTTGCTTACGCCTATGGAATTTCGCTTTGGGGAATGACTGGTGTCATGACTTTATCATCGGTACCGAGCGATGACAGTTATCAGATTCGCACAAAACATAGAGAGAATTTTATCATCGGGACTTATAAAACCGGACTCGTGAGCAAGTATCCTATTCGTGGGTCCATTAAAAAGCTTTTGGTTGTTAATGTTCATTTTCTAAATAGCGTGAATCGCGATAAGTATTTCGAAGAGTTACTCCGCTATAGAGATGTTATTTTTTATCACGATGGGCCGGTCATTTTTGCTGGTGACTTTAACTCTTGGAATGATCGAATAGATTCTTTGATGAAGTTTGTTGGAGATCTCGATATGAAGTCAGTTGAGTTTACGCCTGACAATAGAACTCGTTTCGGTACGAGTCCCGTAATAGATTATGTTTTTTATAGAGGCTTAACTGTTTTGTCTTCTGAGTCTCCCGTAACCAGTGTCTCTGACCACAACCCAATGAATGTAGAGTTTGAAATTATTGACCTTTAAAGAGGTTTTTAATTGATTGCCAAAATCCACCTTCAACGACTTCTTCTTCCTTCTCTGGGTTATCTTGGAAAAAAGTTTCTGGATTGATCGAGTTCCCTAATTTGGATTCCGCAATATCTTTATAATTCTTTTCGGTCAAAAGAAGTTCTTTTACGTTCAATGACAATAGTTTTTTATTACAAACATCAATATTCAGCATTTCATTTTTTGTTTCTACTCCAGCGATCCAAGGGAAATTAGGCATCATTTGACTGAATTCCTCTGACAGCTTTTCAAGATTTGCAATCACATCTTTTGCGTTGAACTTTTTAAGAAGTTTTCCTGTCTCGTCGAAAACGCCTATGACACCAAGGTCGCTCCCCGGGTCACCAAGCCCTCCA
>CAZFYV010000046.1:0-17132 GCA_964523195.1 uncultured Pseudobdellovibrionaceae bacterium | reverse complement strand
CCTCGAATACACTTCGGAAGTCTTTAGAGGCCCAAAAAAAGGGTCTGACACCGCATTTGGCGCCAAACCCTGTATAGAATATGTAGTTTTTTACTCTTAAAACTAAATCTCGTTAAGGAGAGTCTCTGTCTTCTTTTTTAAGCGACTATTAGTTAAACCATAACCTTCAGCTTTCATTAGAGCTCTAGCCGGCTTGTCTTTGTGAGTAGCCGCAAAGTGGTAAGCAAACCAGGCCGCTGCTCGGTTACCAGAAGAGCAATGAATTAATATTTCTTCATTTTTATGATGCTTCATAAACGTTTCTTCGATTTGAGCCATGACTTTTGGGTCTAATTTGTCTGCAAAGCCTTCAACTGGAAAGTTGTAGTAAGTTAATCCAATTTTTTTAGCATCAGCCTCAGTGTAGGGTGCTCCCTTTAGTTCACCTTTTGTTCTGAGATTAATAACAACAGTCACATTGTGCTTTTCTTTGAAGGCTTTTAAATCTTCAGTCGTTGGCTGAGGTCCTAAAAAAACCCTTTTATGATGTGACTTAAATGAGTTTCCGGATTTCTCCATCTTTACAACATCAGGGGTCTTATGATGGTGATGATGTCCACCATGGCCACAGGCTGCAAGAAATAAAAAACAAGACGATAGTAAAACGATTAATTTCATAGTCAAACTCCTCAAATTTGAGCCAATAGAACATATCGGTTCGCACTTGGAGTCAACTCATGACTATTTGCTATTCAGACCCACCAGCAGAGCCCTCGAGGCCTGGGTGGTACATGGCGTAGCTAAGAAAGCGGGAATTAATTTCAGAAACATAGTTCACTGGTTCTTGGTAACCCATTTTCAGCAACGCAACTTCAACATGACCAAACCAGCGGTCAGGGTTTAATCCTAAGCGTTGAGCTTTCCTTCGAGCCTGTCTAATTCTACCCGGTCCAGCATTATAAGCTGCAAGTGTAAGGCGAGCTCGATTGGTTTCATCGAGCTGATCTTCATTAAAGAACGTTGTATAAAGCCAATGAAGATATTTGGTTCCCGCATGAATATTGTTTTTAGCATTATTGGGGCCGGCAATTCCTGAAACCCGCACATAGGGTTCAGCCGCAACAAAAGGCTTGATTTGCATAATGCCAGTCGCTCTCCATCTATTAACAACGTCTTGTTCAAACCTAGATTCTTGAAAGGCAAGGGCAGCAAGCAATCTCCAATCGAGATTATAAAGCTTACCGTATTCTTTAAACAATGTATCGTACTCGGAAATGACCGAAGCTTTATCAGAATTTAGGAAGGCCTTATAAAGTCCTTGGTTTTTTCTAATAAAGTAATTACCTAGACGACTACCTTCTCTCACTCTTGGAATAAATCGATTTAATTCTCTTCTCAGTTTCCAAGAATACTTATGAGTTAACCAAACCAATGGTGTTTTTGTTACCGACCACTCTAAGGGTCGCGTGGATCTAAAAGTAGTTTTAGTCTCGTTTGGCAACTGAGGAAGTGAGGTCGCTAATACATCGCCAAAACCCCTTTTCAAATAGGCAAGGGCTTGACCATGGGAAACTGGAATCACCTCAAACTTAATCTGACGATCTCCCTTTTTAAAACCATATTTTTTATTTAAATGCTTTACGAAATAACGAATGCGGTCGTACTGAAGGCCTCGCTGGTAACCCCTTACTACAAAGTAATCACTCGAATTCTTGATTGCCAAGACTCTTAAAAACCGGCGCTTTTTGATTTCCTTAAGACTTCCACGATAGGATTCTTTTCGGTGTTCCCCTAGAGTTGAAACCCAGTTCTTAATACCTTCTGTTTGAATGTTGACTTCGGATTGATCGATAGATGATGCACTCAACGAATTGTTTGCACTGAAGTCGATTCCCAGGAGAAGCACTACCGCTAAGACAAGCCGAAGGTTTTTGACCGTCATCCACGCCATAGCTACTCCCATTTTAACCCTCTCTAAGGGCTTGGAAGCCTGGACTAGACTAAGATTAGACCGAAACTGGATACCGAATAATTTCATAGTGGCTATGAATTGCCACAGTTAGCCATGAACTCAATAAACTCTATTTAAGTCCAGACGCTTGTAAGAATTATCAGCTAATGATTCAAAAAAAGATGTAAGTTTTTTGCTGTATAGATGGGTAGGAAATTCAGGGATTAACAATGCTCAAGCGAACTTGAGTATTCTACAAAGAAACTAAAAGACTTTAGGTATTTACGAGCACATTAACGAGAAAAAAGATTACGACTGAGTACACGAAAAGTACTACCAACTTTCCATTCATTGGTGCCCCCCTAAAGCTGAACTACTTTATTCCAGCCCGGCTGACTAACAATGTCAACTCAATAATTTCTTACACTTACACTGGTGGTGATGCGTTATCGACACACTAGGAGGGAACGATGTGTCCAACCAAATCATAATCGTGACTTTGAGTGATTTCAACTTTCACTAAATCACCCGGCTGAGCCTCACCATCATTGATCAAAACAACACCATCTATATCGGGAGCTTGCTGTGACATTCGACCTTGCATAAGAAGATCCGTTTCTTCACTTAAGCCTTCAACAAGTACCTCTAATGTTTCACCAACATAATCTTCGTGAATGTCGCGACTGATTTCTTGTTGAAGTTCCATCAAAGAGTTGTGCCTTTGGTGTTTGATCTCATCTTCAATTTGATCTTCCATTTTTCCGCCCGGAGTATTTTCCTCAGGGCTGTATTCAAAACAACCAACGCGGTCAAACTCTTGCTCTTCAACAAAATCACATAACTCTTCAAACATCTCATCAGTCTCACCAGGGAAACCAACAATAAACTGAGTTCTTACGACAGCATCTGGAATTTCAGCACGAATAAGATCTAAAACCTGAACAATCTCTTCTTTCGTCATCTTCCGATTCATACGTTTAAGCATTTCGTTATTGATGTGCTGAAGAGGCATATCAAAATAGTTAACCAGATTGTCTCGCTCCTTAATAAGTGAAACTAACTCCGGTGTAATCCCATCAGGGTAGAGGTATAAAACTCGAATCCATTTCAATCCTGGAATATCTGAAAGGGCTCTTAGAAGTTCTACAGGAGACTCTATAGCTTCAGGATCTTTTCTTCGTAAGTCCCAGCCGTAGTCAGTAAAATCATGAGAAACGACATTAATCTCCTTTACCCCACCTGCTACGAGTAATTTTGCCTCAGCTACGATAGAAGCAATGGTTCGTGATTGCAGATTTCCTCTAATTTTTGGGATCGCACAAAAAGAACACCTTTTTAAACAACCTTCAGAGATCTTTAGATAAGCTCTCCAAGGCGGTTGGGTATTTACTCTTGGAGTGTCATCGAGTTGTAGAAATGTAGGAAGATTAAAGAATTTCTTCTCTGTACTACCACTCTCACGGTTTTTTAGAATTTCACTTATTCTTGGAAACTCTCCTGAACCGATAAACAAATCACCTTCAGGAAGTCCCTCAACGAGGTCGTCTTTGTATCTTTGAGATAAACATCCTGCAACTACTAGATGATTTAGTTTCCCTGACTTTTTGAGCTCAGACATTTCCAAAACTTTATCGATAGACTCTTTTTTAGAGTCTTCAATAAAACCACATGTGTTAACTACTATCGTATCAGCATCTGCTTCTGATTCTGTAACTTCGTACCCATCTTTCATTAGGGAGGCGAGCATAATCTCCGAATCAACAAGATTCTTTGGACACCCAAGACTCACAAAGTGAACCTTCTTTGAATTCTGATTTTGGCTAATGTCTGATTTTGTAGTCACAGTTTTTCCTTAAAATCCTGAGCCTCAAAACAGCTCAATTTGACTAGATACATATACGGATTTATATACACGGTCTATATACAAAAGCTATACCACCTCTCATCAAATGAGAGTATGTTAGGCCTAAAAACTGTAGAATTTTCACGGAATTACGGCTTAGTAGACCGTAATATCGGCATCAGCAGGTGGTGTGAAACTGAAGGTATCCTTCGAAACTTTATCGACGAACTTGATCTTGCTGAATTCATAGATCGTCTCATTATCCAAATCATCCCAATATCTGAGTCTAAGGATTTTATTGCCCTTTTTATTAATGCTCACCTGGGCACGTTTAAATTCATTGGTTGTTTTATTTGGTTGCAGAAAGAAGGTTCGATAGCCTTTCTCTTTGATCGATCCAACAGCCTTAAAATGCTTAAAAAGGCCACCCTTAACTAGCATCTTAATTAGACCCTGAGACTTGCCCTTACCAGAATTCAATTTGGCCTGAATCACCTGGAGAGAGGCCCCTTCAAACTCCTCAGGAGGGTAGTTTACAATCCACATATTTGACTTATCAACAATCACAGTAGAGCGATCCGGTTTCAGAAAGTTGAGTCGAAGTTTTCCTCGAGAAAGAGTGATGTTGCCACTTGATTTCGATTCACGGCCCAAAAGATTTTGCTTAAGAATCTTCACCACTTCCATTTTTACCGCGGACTTGCGTGTATATTTCTCGTCCAGGCTCTTTAGCATCTTTTTATCTTTTTTGGTCACTGGAGCAATTTTCGGTAAATCTGCCCTATCTTTCGAAAAGACACCTAAAGGAGCCATCAGTAATAAAGCTAAAATGATATTTCTAAAAGTGTTCATAAATTCCATACCTGTGAAACATTATACTACATCTATACTAGGAAGCTGAGCAATCCCTAATTGGACGATCGAATACGCTCCAAACCTGGTACCTTTGAGGAAAACCTAGACCTCTGAAAACAGCCATAGATGTGGCTCCAGTGGTTACGACGTCGTCGACAAATACGTAGTCTACTGGCCCAATAAGATCTGTGTAAAAGCTTTTTTTACAGGTCACTTTAGCTCTATCTTCGATATTTTTTAATTTCTGCGAACCACTTTTCTGACTAAAAGGTATGTACATAATAGGAGCCCTAAAAAACATCCCTAAATTCTTGGCTAAGTTCATCCCGTGTGAATCCTTTCCGTAGGTGCTACTTTCTACAAACACAAAACAATACCTCTTATTTAGGTCTCCAAACATCATACTCATATTTCGACAAAAGAATTCACAAAGACCATTACTCCGTCTGCCTTTAAGAGAATAAACAATTGTACTAAGAAAATTATCGTTTTCGGCCCAGCTGTAGAGAGACCTTGTTAAAAACTTTTCTTTTCTAATAGGAAGAGTAAGGTTTTCGTTATTAAGTTTATCTCTACACCTAGTACATAACTTAGTGGATAAGGATATGGAAGCTCTGCAGACCGCGCAAAACTCCATAGAAAAGAAACCTTGCGAAAAGCTTATTGATATAGAAGACGTCGCCAATCAGCACTTTCAAGATCGTCTTGTGTCATCTTTGCGAAATTCGAGATAATCCTATCATAAGTGGGAACCGATTCCTCGTAAGTCTCTATACTCGTGTTTAGGCGACTTTCGGTTTCCCTCATTTCGGCAGACAACTGTTCAAGCTCTGATAGTCGATTCTCTACCAGCTGTGGATCTAAATTTCGGCGTACTTCTTCTGGTAATTCTTTTAATGTTAAAACATGTACCGCGTGAACCTGCGATAAATCATTTATGATTTTTCTAGCGTCGTACCATTGACTTAAAACAAAGCCTATATCTGTTCTAACATCGCGAAAGTGTCGAACCATACTCTGTTTTGTTTGATTAAACATCCGAGCCTTTTCAATCGGTCGTTGACTTGAAACCGATTTTCTAAAATTCTCGATTGCCATTTCCAAATCGTTGACCGCGGAATGAACCTTATCGGTAAATCTAGCAGCTTCAGATAAGGCCAGCATGAGGTCAGTATTTTTATCAAACACAACCCTACCGAAAGAAAATAGCTCTTGATTATTTCGAGGTACTGCCTCATTAAAGTTTTCTGAATCTACTATACCTGACAAGGTCGGAACAATCTCTCTATTCAGACTAAAACGGTTTTCTTTGATTCTAGCCACAACATCTTCATGCCCTCGAAAGAGTCCATTGTGTTCTAGGTATTCGGCAAAAATATAATCACCAGCCCCTACCTCAAGGGCAATTCTTTTAGCTTTTGGTAATTTAAGATTTAACTCTTCTATCGCTCTAAAAAAAGCATCCCAGGACCCTCTGTCACGAGCCATTTCAAGAAAAAGGTCTACAAGTTCAACAAAAACTTTTCCATAATAAGGAGCTGCATTTGTTGTTTTAGCTAAAAGATAATCGATAATCTTTCCTGCTGGATTAGCTGCAATGAAGATATTAAATTCTTTTCGAAGAACAGCTTCAAGACGAGATAAGTAACTAGTGCTTAAGAGATCATAATGTTCTGTCGTTCTAAACTCTGAACTAGAGATACCAACCAAACCAACAGCAACCGCTCCATATAAAACTTCGATATCAGTGATATCATCACGAAAATTCTCTATATAAATCAAATAGTCATTTTGAGTAAACTGAAGACCAAACTCTCCAAGAAAGTCTATATAGTCAGCTATATTCAGAGAAGCTTGAGAGGTTTTAAATTTATAAAAACCCACTTTCAAGACTTCATAGTTTGGGAAACCATAAATATCAAAAGTTTTAATGACATCGAGTATTTGTTGATGATCCATTGCTTGAAACTCGCTTGTATAGCGACGCAACAGAGGTACCTGAGTGAATACGTTCGGATATCTACTGTTCAACTGCAAAACTTCATCAAGATTCTGATCGACAGCAAAAAAGCTAAACTTATTAAAAAGGTTAGTAAATAAAGCTTGGGAGAAATACAAACCTAATCTTGTGGTTGGCAAATCTATTATTTGCTCTAGTAGCTCATCTAACTTCTCACCTCTATCAATTTTTGTTTGTATAATATTAGCCGCTAACTCAGCTTGGTCTGACTTCTCCGTTAGGTTCAGTAACAAGGGAATAAAACTTCCCAGTGCATGATCAGAAATGTTTATGATTCTAATATAGGTATTTAGAAAGCTGAGTAAGTCAGCATCACTAACTTGAAACCCAAATCTCTTTAAGTTAAATTTGATATAATCTTCACCTGTAATCCTATATTCTTCGATAACTTTTGCCATAATGGCAGGACTAAAACCTTCGGGCTCATCAAGAACTAGATCCATTAAATTTTCAAATCGAGGGACTTTTTTAGTAGAAACAACTGACCGGACGAGATCCAAGCTCTTTTGAATCTTCTTCTTTAGATAGCCACCAATAACAACAGGCTTAGAGTAGCTAAGCGCTAAAGAGAGTGTCGATTCCACTTCGTAGCTCTGAGATCCTGAGCCTTCAAAATAGGTCTCACAGACGATGGAACTCGCCTGAGCCGTGCCCAAAGCGAGGAATATAGAAGTAACTAAAACCGCGAAAGGTTTTTGCCCGAATACCAAACTCATTCTCCTGGGCCTGCAAGGCCCACCAACGATACGGAAAACTAACAACTATGGGGTTTTATGCGAGTTTGGTGCCAAGCTGGAACTGCCTAAACCTCTATTTTAAGGGTCTATATTCGAAATTAGGACCTATTCATTGTGATATGGAAGGTTTTTGCTGATACTCAATGCCCGATATACCTGCTCTAGGCCAACAATTGTTGCCACATGGTGATTGAGGGTCATCGGAGACAAATTCACCTTTAAATTTGCCATATTTTTGACCTCATCTGAAACGCCGAAAGCTCCCCCGATAACAAAGTCAATCTGCCCATTCCCGCCATCCACCAAAGTTTGGAGAGTCTCCGAGAACTCGAGACTATTCATAGACTTACCCTTCTCATCAAACAAAATCACATAAGAAGATTTCCCCAGTTTATCTTCAAGTAGCTGCTGTTCTTTTTTAACTTTGTCAGCTTTATGATCGCGCCCAAGCTTAGGTGCTTTGATAGCTAATAGCTCAAACTTTAAAATATTAGATATTTTCTTAGAGTAAACCTCAAGAGCTTCAGTAAACCATTTATCCTTAGAACTCTGGAAGAATAGAAATCTCCAGCGCATCGATTAACCTAAGACCCTTTTTGATCTAAAAATGGATCAACCAAATTAAGTTGTTCGCCCTCTTTCCACAGTTCTTCAAGTCGATATTCCTGCCTTACGTAGTCGTAAAAAAGATGTACGATCAAAGATCCATAATCAATCAACACCCAGCGACCTTCTTTGGTACCTTCTAAATTCTCAGGTAAAACACCATACTCTTCTTTGACCGCTTCAATAAGATTTGTCGCTAGAGAACTACAATGTCTTGTACTTGTACCTGATCCAATAAGAGTAAATTCACTCACCGCGGATACCTCTCTTAAATCGTACCCTTTTACATCAATGGCTTTTCTTTGAAAGAGTCGTTCGCTACAAAAGTGCGTAAACTTCTCATAATCACCGATTCTAGGGCCTACAGGCTGATAGAGTTTATTTTCTTTGATATACTCTTCTACGCGAATATCGATATCTTTGTGAACACTTCGACCCGTGCGAAGTTTCTTTCTTATATCTGTAGCGTTTGCTTCTGAATCCTTTAACCGGATGAACTCTATGGATTTACCCGACTTGAGCGCTACAAACTGTCTATCAAAGTCTTCAACATATTCTTGCATCTTCGGTGGTAAATCTTTAGTTGAAAAAGGCATCTGCAAACCAGGTCGGGTAGCAACCAATAAATTGACCTTTTCTAGGATTTTCTCAAAATCCTTCCAACGATCAAAGACTTCGAAGCTGTCCATTCCGATAATCAAATAAAGGTCAGAGTCGGGTTCATTAGCTAAAAAATGTTCGATCGTATCAATAGAATAGCTCGGACCGTCTCTTTTAATTTCAAAATCAGAAACTTCAACAAGTTCAGGATAGTCCTGTAAACCGACTTTCACCATTTCAAATCGTTGTTCAGGTGTCGGACCATCAACACTTTCTTTAAGAGGATTTTGCCTCGCAGGCACCACGTGAACATTCACAAGCCCCGCTCTTTCAGCGATCGTTACCAAACAATTTAAATGTCCGTGATGGAAGGGATTAAAAGTTCCGCCAAATATCCCTACTTTTTTTGCCATTACTATTCTTCCTCCGGATAAACCGTCTTACTCAATACAGTCATCAATTCATCAATTCCTTGACCAGTCACCGCTGAAATCGAACAAACCTGAGAAACATTACCATATTTTTTCGAGAAAAGCTCATGGTAGTAATCTTGGTCATCTTGGGAAAGAGAATCTATTTTATTGATCACAATGATTTGCTTGCGATCCATAAGTTTTCCACCCAATAGATCTTCGCCAGTTTCATCATACTTTTTAAGTTCATTATTAATGACATCAATATCTTCTTCAGGATTTCTTCCTGTCATCCCACTGCAATCGATGACATGTAAAAAAAGCTTTGTTCGCTCAATATGCTTTAAAAATTTAATTCCTAAACCGGTGCCCTCATGGGCTCCTTCAATAATTCCAGGAATATCAGCGACAACAACTTGTTTACCGGCTCCAAGGTCTACAACTCCAAGATTTGGAACTAAAGTTGTAAATGGATAGTCCGCGATTTTGGGTTTAGCAGCACTAATTCTGCTGATCAAAGTTGATTTTCCGACATTCGGAAATCCTAGCAGGCCCACGTCCGCAATAAGTTTTAGTTGCATCAGAATCGATGCCTCAAGGCCTTCTTCTCCCGGCTGAGCGTGATCAGGAGTTTGGTTTACACTTGATCGAAAGTGCCAATTTCCTTTTCCGCCACGACCTCCTTGAAGATAAAGCTCCTCTTCGGAGTGGGAGAGATCTAACAACTCGCCAGTCTCCATATTTTTTATGATAGTGCCAGGAGGAACCTCGATATATAAGTCTTCACCATTGGCTCCAGTGCAATTTGCACCTTCTCCGGGCAGGCCATTTCCAGCTTTCATTTTTTTTCGATATTTGAGATCTAGGAGAGTGGTCTTTCTAGTATTAGTTTTGAAGATGACGTGTCCACCGCGACCACCATTTCCACCATCAGGGCCACCTCTAGGGAGAAATTTTTCTCTCCTAAAACTAATACAGCCCGGACCACCATTGCCCGAGCTGATATCTAATTGAACTTCATCGATAAATTTCATTGGGAATTCCCAACCAGATCGGCTGAGAACCTAAGCTGAAGCAGCTTCTGGAACCACACTTACTCTCGTACGAGTCTTAGTGTACTTCTCAAACTTTACGCGACCTTCAACTTTAGCGAAAATCGTGTAATCTCGACCTAATCCAACATTTTTTCCAACATGAAACTTAGTTCCACGCTGTCTTAAAATAATAGTACCTGGCTTAACTTTTTCTCCACCGAATCGCTTCACACCAAGGCGTTTACCATGTGAGTCGCGTCCGTTCTTCGTACTACCTGCGGCCTTTTTCGATGCCATGACTTACTCCTTAATCGGTCCTACTACTTAGATGTCTTCTTCTTAGTTGTTTTTTTAGTAGCCGTCTTCTTTTTCGCAGTTGATTTTTTTGCAGTCGACTTCTTAGCTGATGAAGTCTTCTTCTTAGCAGCTGTTTTCTTTTTAGCAGCTGTCTTCTTAGTCGCTTTTTTCTTAGTAGCTGTCTTTTTAGCGGCTTTCTTAGCAGCAGGCTTTTTCTCGCCTTGAACCTTTTTTGCGTTCTTTGCAGCTAAGCGCTCTTCTTCTTTTTTCTTGCGGTTGCCTTCAACATCAATTACGCGAGCTTTTTTATCAGTAGCTTCTGTATCTCCATCAGGAGAAGTAATTGATTTTACGAACAATTCAGTGAATTGCTGTCTATGCCCTTTAAGTCTTCTGTAACCTTGGCGACGCTTTTTCTTAAAAACGATAACCTTAGGAGCTTTAGCCTGTTGAGTAACAACAACAGTTACTTTCGCATTATCTACAGTCGGTGAACCAACGAATACTTTCTCTCCGCCAACATAAAGTACGTTATCGACGTCGAATTCGCTTCCGAGATCTTTTTCTAACTTTTCTACTCTGACAGTATCTCCAGCTTTCACTCTATACTGTTTGCCGCCAGTTTTAAAAATGGCATACATAGTTGTCCTCCAACCTATTCGGTGTAAGACCGCAGACACTGCCACAGCGCATATGTAATGTCAATAATTTCAGCAACTTTTCCCCTCAATTACCCCCACAAACTGAGGCTTGAATGGGGCTCTTTTCACAAGCCCAATGATTTAGAATATTTACAGGAGGGGGCGCAATCCTTGGCCTATACACACCCAGGTGTTACCAGTTCACAGATATGGGAGGTGACCGTGGTGTCTATTATAAGGTTAGTTTTTGCGATTTCTGTGTTGAGCTTGTCTTTGGGGGCTTCTGGCCACCAGCCGAGTGCTAATTTCTTAGATGAAATCAAAGACTTAAAGAATCAGAAGTTTCCAAGCTACGCGCTTTTAGACTTCATCAGTGCTAAGGATAAGCATTTTAATAATATCGGATTTGCTCTGTGCATGGCTGCGGAAAGAGAGCACTATGAATGTGACGACGCCCAAGGGTCTCCCAATCTTGCTTTTGGGATTTGTATGGCGTCCGGATCAGAACATTATGAATGTGATGATGTTATTGGTAAGGCGGGGATTGGTTTTGCTCTTTGCATGGCCGGAGACCGAGAACATTACGAATGTGACGATGCCATCGGCTCAGAAAATTTGTCTTTCGGGCTTTGCATGGTTTCAGGAGCAGAACACTACGAATGCGACGATATGCTCGAGTAGTCTTTTGGCAGTTGGTCTAAATTTAAAAAGATAATTTAGAAAGAAAGTTGATTCGAGTGGATCATATGACACCTTGCCCAGACCTTTGAGTCAGCTTTGCAAAGCTAAAGAGACAAATAGTCACAGAATACACAAAAATGCCCATTCTGTTAGGTTCTCATTATTCTTTGAGTGACACCCCATACTTCAAACAATAGATCTGTTTTTGATAAGGGGGTTAAGTCTATGATTAGTTTCGAGCAAGTAAATGCTTCGCATACCCATCTTGGCGCAAAGGCCTTTAATCTGGCCTTATTGCGAAATCAAGGTTTTGAAGTTCCTGATGGTTTTGTTTTAGAGGAACTACCCCAAAGCGAAGAATCGTGGAATCAAATCATATCCTGGTGGGAGAAAAACAACTTTAAACCTTTAGCAGTTAGAAGTTCTGCTAAGGCCGAAGACTCCGGAAAAGCGAGTTTCGCTGGGCAAAATTCAAGTTTTTTAAATGTAAGCTCAACCGAAGCGCTAGAACAGGCTATTCATGATTGTTTTCAATCTATAAATAATAGAGCATCCCAAGTTTATGGTGACCACTTCTTAGGTGATAGAAGAGACAACTCCATGAATGTTGTGGTTCAAATTATGGTCGATGCAAAAACGGCCGGAGTCTTTTTTTCGAAGGATCCAAGACAAACTACTAATAGTTGGATACTAGAGGCCATCGATGGACTTGGAGAGGATCTCGTTTCGGGAAAGAGAACTCCATTTATTTATAGTCAAGACTCACAACCCAACGAATCTGTTTTAGATAGTTCGGAAGTATCTGAAATTTCTACTCTCGGCCTTAAGGTAAAAGATAGCTTGAGGACAGAAGTAGACATTGAATGGGCGATCGATAATCAAGGAAAACTTCACTTGTTGCAGGCTCGACCGATCACAACTCTAAAAGATTCCGGTGAAGATTTAAAGACTATCAGCGAACAAGAGTTACTAAAGTTAAAAGAAGAGAATGAAGCTAAAACAGTTTGGGACGGTCAAACCTTCGCTGAGTGGAATGGCTATCCAACACCAATGACCTTTAGTTTGTGGAAAAAAGCTTTTTCCCCTCATTATTCCTTTGGGGACGCATTACAAAGGCTCGGTTACCTCAGTTTCACAGATCACAAATTTAGCCCGCACGATTCTATTTTAGATATGGTTTTTGGAAGAGCCTATGTGAATCTGGAAAAACTTGGAACTCTCTTTTTTGGTCCAATTCCTTATCGAATCGAACCACATCCGAGACCTCATCTAAAATTTGACTATAAGAAAATAGATTTTACCACTGTGCTTCGCACTCCGATATCGATGTACAAGATGTTAAAAGTTGGATGGGATCTTTCGACAAATCGAAAACATTGGATCGGTGAATGTCACAAAGATCTTTCCACTTTTAAAAGTAAAATGGATCGACCGGCAAACCCAGATTTTTACGAGCACTGGTCTACTGATAAACTCTTTGAAAGACTCGACAAAGAACTTCACGTTTTCTCTAAATATACTCTTGTTAATCCTTTTACTTTAGTCGTTCTAACAGAATCGACAATGAGTTCTCTACTAGCAATTCTCAATTCAGTTTTTGATAAAGACGAAGCTCAACAACGCCTTCGCCGTTGGATGGCCTATGGACTTCAAACATCAACTTCTGAAATGAATAGGTACTTCAAAAAAGCATGTGCTTACCCAAAACACCGTCCTTTTTTCATGTCTCGATACGGTCATAGGGGACCAGGTGAACTTGATCTCTCAAGCCAAAGATGGATAGAAATTGGTGATCGTTCATTTTATGATTTAGACCCTAAAGAATATGAGTCTACTAAATCTCAATTATTCGACGACCAACTGGAAGTCGTTCAAGAAATAGACCAGATAGACTCTTTTAAAAGATCCATCATCAAACAAGAGTGGTTAATGCTTAAAGAGCTTTTAGAGCTTAGAGAGATCTGGAAAATGGAGCTCTTAAAGCCTTATGCACATATTCGATTCATTCTCAACGAGCTTGGAGGCAGGCTGGGAATTAACTCCGATATCTTTTGGCTAGAGGCCGAAGAAGTTTTCACTCTTAAAGACGGACAAGTTTCTAAGGAACATCTTGATCTGATTGAGATGAGGAAAATGAGAAAAGAAAACATGAAGCGCTTTTCATTCCCGCAAATCGTTTCTTTAGAGCAAATAGAAAAAACTCTAAATGGCGAAATCAAAGAGCAAGATGATTTTTTAAATGGAGAACCCTTATCACCAGGTTTTGTCGAAGGTAAGGTTTTGATCGTCGAAAACCCAAACGATGTAAATCTAAACGATATTGATGAAAATGCTATTTTAGTCGCGGAGACGACTGATCCCGGGTGGACGCCTCTTTTCACAAAAGTGAAAGGAATTATCGTGGAAAAAGGTGGTGTGCTTTCTCACTGTGCAATTTTAGCACGAGAACTTCATCTACCTGCGGTAAGTGGAATTTATCAATGTCATAAAAAACTCAAAAATGGTCAAACAATCTGGCTGGATGGAAACTATGGAAGAATTAGCACAAAGTAACATACATTTACTTATTATCCCGACTATCTTGATTCCCCTCACAATTATCGGCGTTGGGATTAGTGTTGTCGCAACATTTGTGGCAGGGCTTTTTGGTATTAAACTTAAATCTGAAGGACCAAAGAGACTACTCGAGTTATTACTTAAACCAAAATTTTTACTTTCAGCTTTGATCTTTAACGGAATTATCTGGGGTGGAATCGTAGCTTACCAATATGTCGATGACATGCCGGTATTTCTGACCAATATCCACAAGCGTAATCCTGGTATCTCTTCGAATTTAGACAATTACACCAATGTTCCTGAAAGACCTAACCGGTTTAAGTCAGAAAAAATAGCAAGTAGTTTTGGTAGTTTTGTTCCAGCCAACTCTGTTAAACTTGAGGGAGGTATTTTTAGAGCTCCTGCCATAAGTGGCACTTCTCTATTTGTGGGAACAACTAAAGGTTGGGTCTATGAGTTAGAAAGAGAATCATTAAAGGAACTCAGAAAGTTTTACGTGGGAACTTTTGTAACTCCGGCTCCTCTAATCTGGAACAATCATATGGTGGTTGGAGAAGGGGTTCATGCAACTCATCATGCTCGAATGTATTTTTACAGTCTTAAAACTGGAAAGTTGGCTAAACATTTTGAAACTAAAGGACATACCGAAGGCCAAGCAACCTTTGCAAGCTTTGAAAACCAGGAAAGACTTTTTGTTGTTGCAGGAGGAGATGGAGTCTATTCGATTGATCCTAATACGATGGAGGAAAAATGGCATAATGTCGACGGACACGTTGATGGGTCAGTCATTGTAGAAAACGACCGAGTTTATGTCGGTACTGGCCGAGAAAAGGGAGACAGCAAAAAGCACCGTTCTTATGCCGTTGCCTATGACTTTATCACCGGGAAAACTATTTGGAAAAGAGAACTTCCAGCGTCGGTTTGGATGAAACCCACAATTGCTGACAATCACGTTTGCTTTGTCTACGGCGAAGTTTATTTCAAATCAGAAATTGGTGGTCTGCAATGCTTTGACAAAGAAAAGGGGGTACCAACTATTTCACATAGAATGTTAGCAAGTTCAGTTAGTATTCCACTAGCACTCAATGATTCTGTGGTTTTCACAGATGCCACTGGAAACGTTTGTAGTCTTAATACTAAATCAAGGCAGCTTGATTGGTGCACCCAAACCCACAATCCAAAGACTCAACTGAATTATGTACCAATTAGTTATGATCCATACAGAAATATTTTAGTATATAATTCCATGAAGAATGGACTGTACGCGATTCACCCAAAAACTGGTAAAATCGAAGGACATTGGCTACCTAAAGAAGAAAAATGGCAAAGAAGTTTTGCGAGTGCTCTAGTTGCTCCGGAGGGTTGGTATATTTCAGATATGAAAGGTCACCTAAGACTTATTAGACCAGGAAAGACTTTGCTTGGTAGCAAGATAAAAAACTGATGTAAATACCGCCGCAGAAATATGAGCAATTGATGAATAAATATCGCCTTTGGAGTAAAAACTAAAGGCAACTAATATTAGAACTCCTAGTCCATAGATAAAATATTTTTTACTCACAAGAGTATATAAAACAAAAAGACTTATACCACCTAAACTAGATCCTAAGAAAATATGTTCACCTTCGACTGTAAACATAAAGCCAATTAATGACGTCACATGAGTTAGGATCGGCACAAAGACTGTTTTAAAGGTTCCAATTCTTGTTTCTGACATTACCGAAAAGAAAAACAAAAACACCAAATCTTGAAAAAAGTGACTCAAAGAATAGTGAACGAAATAGCTGCTAATAAATGTTAATCCAAACATTTTAAATGGTTCTGTTGATTTAAAAGCGAGATTATTCACAAGGGTCTCTTTATGTTGTAATCCAAAGAGGTGATCACCACTCAACAAGAAACTAACAACTTGAGCAACAATCAAGAGGAAGACTATTGAAAAAGAACCCTTATACTTTCTAAATCTTTTATCTTTAATCAATTCAATACTCCAAGAGAGTTACTGATTGTTACTTTTGAAAATAGTGATTGTCTATATAGAATTGAATAAACACTTAGACTTTGCTTTAATTTGATTCACCCATTCTGTGGTAAAAACTCCCCTTGGCTTTACTAAAATGTCCCAAGACGGACCCCTAGGCAATGAGAGTTTCCATAGATCGGTAGGCCATGACAAAAGGTCCCTGTCTCATTTTCAAACTGAACGTTCATTAATCTTTGGTGTAGTCTGAACCTAGCTCAGTCAAAGGAGAACTGAATGTTGCCACCAAAAGACGATTTACGCTGGGAGAATTTTGTTAAAAATGGAAAGGGCTGCCTTTTCCATCATCTCTCCACCAAAATGATGTTCAAACGATGTCAAAATGCTCTTCGTTTAAGAAGCAATGACCCAGCTGCGATGACAACAGCTATCGACATTGCTTACAACTATTTTAATACTCACGGTGAACGTGTAGAGGATGATCTAAAGGTTGCTCTTAATGCTAAATATAAATTTTAATTCGTTTACCTGAAGTAGTTTTGAATATTAACTGCTTCTTCTTCTACATAGTCCATTGCAAATTCACTGCGCTCATAGTTTTTATAATGCATTTGAACGTAATGGACGTATTCATGGGCCAAGTTATGAACTTTCATATTTCGACCAAGAACAATAGTGTTTAGGTCTATCAAGAAAATATTGATTCCTTTTTCAAAAGCCCAACCCGGCATTCCTTGAGATTCAGAAGCGTTAATAATATCGGCTTCATAAGGAAAAATACCTTCAGAAACTCTAATTTTTGGCATTGGAATTCCACTATTTTCTGTAAGATTCATTTTTTCTAAGACTTTCAAGAAAACATGTTTCTGCACAACAGTATCAAATGGTGGTATATCTTTGATTGCTTCTAGCGAAGTTTTAGAATCAAGACTTCCGTG
>CAZFYV010000045.1:0-17751 GCA_964523195.1 uncultured Pseudobdellovibrionaceae bacterium | reverse complement strand
ATAGCAGTAGCCCAAAATTAACGATCTGATTTTCGAGGAAAGAAAAATACTTTTATCGTTTCAAAGATAATAAAAGTATCAAAAATAATATTTCGATTTCGAATATACTTTAAATCATTAACAAGTTTTATTTTTGAAGAATCCACCGAATCTGAATATCCCTCTCTAATTTGAGCCAGACCCGTAATACCCGGCTTCACTAGAAGCCTGTATTTAAAAACAGGCAAGTCCTTTTCGATTCTATTATGAAAAATGGGCCTCTCTGGCCTCGGGCCAATGAAACTCATTTGCCCCATGATAATATTAATAAGTTGAGGAAGCTCATCTAGATGTGAGCGACGAAGAAACCCACCTATTTTTGTGACCCGAGAGTCTCCTTCTGAGGACCACCTAGGTCCCTCTAACTCTGCATTTTCTTTCATGGTTCGAAACTTATAAATTAAAAAGACGGCTCCATGGATTCCATAGCGCTCTTGTGAATAAATCACCTTCCCTTTTGAATCTAATCTAACAAGAACTGCAATGGTGATCATTATTGGAGAAATTAGAAGCAACAACATCAATGCTACAAAAGGTTCTATCAAATCTTTGATCCGTTGGTAGACCTGATAACGATCAGTTCTAAGCACATTACTCATGAAAGGACTATGAGAGAGATCTCTAAAACCTTTTATCTCACTATAGAAGTCAGCCAAATTAAATATGGAAACCCCACTTAGCTTATATTCAAAAATCTCATCAAAATGATCCGACCTTTGAATTCGTGAAGCCAATATTCCTTCGAAATCTTCACTCACAGGTTTTACGGAAATTAACTCTCTCATCTTTGATTTGTTTAACCAAAAGTAAAACCTATGGAGCTCCTGAGAATCTAAGTGTATCTTAAGTGAGTAAGGGCGTACTAAAGCTGGTCTATTATCAAGAACCTGCCGCACAAATAGCAAAAAAATCAGTCCTATAGGCATATAGCGAATTGCTGACTGAATCGTTGACTCTTCCATCGCACCTGTCTGAGAGTAAGCGACTGCCGAAAACAACAGAGTCAAAATGCTAAAAAAGAAGAGCCTCAGTTCCATCCTCACCTCCAACCTACTTTCGAGTAGTTACGGTTTAAGAGGTAAGAGGGAGCTTGCAACGAAACCAAAAATGCTGCGTAAAGCTCTCTAGCTATGAAACTTAAAATAAATAATGAAGTAATTAACATCATAAAAAGAGGTAATATCAAAGTCAGTGGAATACTACTTTGTACAATGGCCAACAAACTTCCAATGACTAAGGAAACGAGCCACCAGGCCCAGAAGACCCGAAAAACTCTTCTGAGAGCGAGAATCGCTATTAAACGATTCTTTTTCCATAACATGGGATAGAGTTCGACGATCCATTGTAAATTACCAGCAAGAATTCGCTTTTTTCTTTGTTCAGCATTAACACTATCAATCGAAGAATCGAAAACAAATAGTGAATCTCCCATATATTTTATCTTTGACCTTCTTGAGAAGGCTCTAACAAGAAGTGGTATCACTACATCATCGTTTAAATAACTTGAACTCGAGTCCAACACTTCGAGGGCTTGGAGTAAATCTTCCCTCCTATAAATACAACAGGCACCATGAACTGATACTGGGCCTCCATTGGAATTTTCTATATTCTTTAGTCTTTTTTCAAAAATCCAGAACAAAGACTTCAGTGTGCTCAACGAAAAGAAAGACTTATTCTCGTGCTTAAGGCGATAGCCTGGTGCAACAGCTGCATAATTTGATTTTATTTCCGGCTCAAGGTGAGTAAAAAACTCAGGCATTAACTCTGTTCCCGCATCGACTAACATCAACCATTCAGATGTGCTCGACTTAATCAATGACATCAAGTTTCGCCACTTTCCAGGCCCTTTATGAGAATCTTTGATCGTGACTCCAAGGCTTTGTGCAATTTCTCTACTAGAATCAGTACAGTGGTCCAATCCGACAACTATTCTCGATTTAGATTTCAATAATCTACTTTTTTCCAATTCACTTTGGATAGATTCTATAGTTCTTCTCATTTTCATGGAGTCATTATGGACAGGAATGAGAATCTCCAGACCGGAGAAACTTATTTTTCCAGACTCTTTCTTTCTCTCATTCTTACTCGAAGATAGAAAGAGATTTAAGAATCCCAACATACCGAGTGAGCCGATCAATCCTATTAAAAGTAACAAGCTAGCCAAAAGCATTTATCACCTCTGCTAAACCTTCAGGAGATTTTTCTATCAAACTCATTCGAGAGAGTCCTTCTTCTAAGGAGAATCTTGGCAACCAATTTAGAAGCTTTTGTGACTTACTGATATCTGCAACTGAATGTCTAATATCTCCTATTCGGGCAGGAAAATAGTCTATCTCGGGTTGACTAGTGTACATCTGACCAATGATATCAACGAGGTCGCGAACTGAAGTTGACCTGCCACTAGCAATATTAATGACCTGCCCTTGTAGCTGTGTTCTGTTTACCAAAAGCCCCATATAAAAAGCTCTAGCAACATCCTCAACAGAAACAAAATCACGAGTTTGACCGCCGTCACCGTAAATTTGAATACTATGCATATTTTCAAAGGAACTAAAAAATCTCGTGATTACACCTGAGTAAGGTGAATCTAAATTTTGACCTCTCCCAAAGACATTAAATAGTCTAAGAGAAAGAGTATCTATTCCGTAATGACTATAATAGAGAGTGAGCGCTTCTTCCGCCGCTTTTTTCTGTGACGCATATATCGATGGCGATCTCGGTAGATCAATAGTCTCTAAAAGGGGCTCCTTTTGTGAGATTTCTCCATAAACCGCTGAAGAGCTTGCAAATAAAACTCGTGTTCGTTTTCCAGTTTGATTCATCTTCTCTTTACATAAATCAAGCAATAGAGTCGTACCAAAAACATTCGTAGAGTAACTATCGGCAGGATCCTCAGCACACAAAGGTACCGAAGCGATTGCAGCTAGATGTATAATAGCATCGCTCCAATTGACGTGATCCTTGACCGATGATTCGTTTCGAATATCTCCTATGATGTATTCAACTTCGTTCAATTCATGGGGAGCAGACTTCAAGTCGATTGAGCGAATATTGAAACCTCGCTTTGAAAGCAGTCTTAACAAATGCTGCCCGATAAATCCTGAACCACCTGTGACTAAAATATTTTGAATTTCCTGAGACATCGATACACTCCTTAACATTAAAAAGAGCAATTAAAATGCCAGGTTAAGAGCCCTAACTCATGAGCCAAGAAACTGATTGGACTTCATCTGAAATTAAAGGAGGGTTCCTTGATAATTACTTGATTGAGCTTGAAATTGCAGGCTTTGAACAAGAGTTCTACAGAGAGTTATTCTTGTCTTCTAGATTCAAAATATTCGTAGTATCGACGATCCAGAGAGCGTAGTCTGCTGGGTTCTGGCTCAAATCATTATTTTTGACGGATACATCATCAAAGATTGAGCCGTCGTAAGATTGAATCATCACACCAGCCGTTTTAGAGTTTTTCATTTCACTATTTTTAATTTCGCTGGAGAAAACGCCGGCACCTTCTCTTGCCAATTTAACTCCAACATCCAATCCGTTGGCCTTAATATTGTTCAGCTCACTAGTTTTGGTATTGTATATGTGAAAACCTATTGATTGCTGACCGTTTCCAGACAAATCCACTTTCTTAGCTTCAAATTTTTCAACTTTAGCGACAAAAATGACATTTTCTTGGATTCCATGATTATCGAAATCCACGTCATCTATCATAAACTCGCCGCCTTCGAAGTAAATTCCATTTCGACTACCCCTGATATTGAAGGAGTCTGAAGTATTCAGTTCATACTTATCAGCAGAAATTTTAACAGCATATCCATCAGAATTTCGAGTATCGTTATTTCTGAGGTAGGGCTCTTCAAAGTCAACTGCACCTGAGCCATAAGCTCTAAAACCAAATAAGCCCGCACCTTTCAATTTATTATCTTTGACCTCTATTTCGCCTGGCTCCTCCGTCTCAAAACCCACTTCAAGGTTTATAAGACTATCATTCAGAACATTATCTACTATTTTTATTTCCGGCACATCATAGGACAGCATTCCAATTCCATTGGTCACACCCTGAATATCAAAACCCGTAACTTCGAGTTCAGAACCCAAAACGAGCAATCCCGCCTGAGCATTTGGAGCGATTATTTTATGACCATTGCCTTTGATCTCAGTACCTTCTCCAAAAACAGTTAGGGCTATTCCTGTGAAACCAGTACAATCTAGATCTTGCGTGAGCTCAAAAGGAGCCTCGACAATATCGCCACACTCTAAAACGTTTTGACTTGTGCTAGACACATTCTCCAAGTCGAACTCCACTTCAGTGGGGCCACAGCGATCTCCGTTATTGAGAATTAGAGCCACTTCTACGGCACTCACTCGGTCAGATGGACTTAGATCAAGAACTTCGTCTTCATCGCGACATTCATTGATATTAGAGGTGCACCCCTCATCTAAAAACTCTTCTTTTGGGATACAGTAATCAAAAGTATATTTGTCACCGTTCGGAACCGAACAGCCGTTTGAAGTCTTGTTTTTAGAACCAACACCTTTATAAATACAAACTATTGAATCTTCATTTTGAGGAACAAACTCAAAAGTCACCCAGTGGTTTCCGGATTGCCCTCTATTAATTTTAACTTCGGAAGGAAGATCAAACTCGTTCTCGCCTAGCCAAAACTCTCGATGTTCAATATCTGAAGACTCAAAGTTGTAACCTTTAACAGCACTCAAGGAATGAATAGGAGTTGATGGATTTATTCCGGAGAGAACCTTTTCCAAAAAGGGTCGAATTCGATCTGCACCATCTTCTTGGCTCACAACTCCATAAGAGCGATCGAGTTGAATACTTTGAGGATCATCACCATCTGACGGAGACGCGGACTTTTTAGATTGGCACCCAACCAAAACGGCCAACATAAATAGAACGGAAAGTGGAAACAGCAATATCCTCATGGTAACTGAGAAGAGCAATCTCAGGGCCAGATCAAGCCAGCTCTGCACTGTCTCATTTTGAGATCAGCCCCCGAATCCTCAAGAACCTGATCTGAGGACAAAAATTGATTCTGCTGTGAAAACAAAATAAACAAAAAAAGGGGCTGGATCAGCCCCTTGTAGATTCTCTTAATTATTAGTCTAAAAACACAAGTAATTAGTTAGACTTAGCCTTTTTTGCCTTGTACTCTTTCGATCGAACATCTGCCTCGCAGATTTCAATCTTTTCACGGTACTCATCTTCACGCTTCATCAGAATCTTTTTGTAAGTCACAAATCGCTTGATTCGGTCCTTTAAAAACTCCTCAGAAACTCCGACGATCTTCTTCTTTTCATCGATACCGATATTAAACTCGTCTTCTTTGTCTGTCACTCGGTCAATCGGCTCCGTCCAGATGAGTTTACCATCTCCGCCCAGCTCTGGAGAACTAAGTTTTAGGCGACATTTTTTAAGATTACCGTACATACCTTGAGAGCCGTACTTTCTGCTGCCGTAAACCTTGTCTTCTAATCCATAAACTTCATATTGAAGTCTACGAAGCTCTTCAGACATATTCACTTTTCGTTGATAAATCATGTTTCCATCTTTTACGCCTACAGCACTGTCACCACTGACTTTGCCTTTGTTTTCGATAGACGTATCGATCTCTTTAGCTTCATGGGGATTAGATGCACAAGATGCCATCATAAACATAAGCCCGAGGAGCGATAATAAGTAAGTTAGTTGTTTCATGGGAGCCTCCGTTCACTTATAAACTTACGCTACACTTTGAACTTGATCCAAGTGCTGTCGCAAAGCAATACAAACCAAATTGGTTTGCTCTACCCACAACTATCCTCTCGTGTTGCTGCCTCAATTACAAATGAATTACCAAATTACGACCTTTGATTGCTCCAGCCCTGGAACGCTAAGACCGTTTCGTTTCGGGAATCTAAGGTATTGATTCTACTTGAGAAGGGCTAAACTTCCGATACCTATTTAAGACCCATCAGGAGGCGTCTATGGAACGAACATCCTTGAAATCAATCCTAATAATTCTGATAGTCACCATCTTTAGCGTGGTTGCCACTGGACAGGAAAGCCCCATACAAAAAGCTGACAAGAAACAAATGTCACGATGGACACTTTCACAGTGGCTTGAGCAAAAAAACCGCATCAAACTCATGGACTATTGGCTGAGCTTTAACTCCCCAAGCCCGTTTGAGTTTTATCTGCTAGGCTCCCATAGCAATGCAAAAACCAAAACTAACCTAACCACAACTGAGACCAATGTGGAGGTCACTCAAGTAGGACTCGGTGCCTTTGCAACAATAGTAGGCTTGGAAGGGACTTTTGAGGATCGAGAAGATGACCTCGATATTTGGTCGGCCATGTTTACGCTTCGCCTTCTCGGTTTCCACGAACAGGGCACCCATTTGGCTCTTCATTACGGAATCAGAAACTTAGAAGGGAATGGTGATGAACTTGCGAACCAGTTTGCAGCAGCAAGCCTCAACCTCTACTTACTAAAATTCTTTGGTATTACAGGTCACTACAGGCACTATTTAGAAGACACTTCTAATTTAGGCGCTAAGGTTGACGGTAACCGCATCGAAGGCGGCGGCTTTATAGACTTCAGTTTTGCGCGCCTCTACGGAACATGGTTTTCAGAGACTTTAAATTACGATAATTCAGGCACTGAATCAGAAACTTCAGAAGAAGGCATTCAATTTGGTCTACAACTCTTCTTCTAAACTTTTTTGAACCGGGAATAAAAAAACCCGGTTCATGTTTCCACGAAACCGGGCACAAGCGAGAGTGATACTTCCTTACGCTTCCTGCGAAAGGTAAAGTCTTATGAGACTTTCGTCTAGTGTACCACGAATCCAAGACCCACCCTTATGATTTTTCTAATGGGCCCAATGCTTAACAATTTCTCAAGATGAAACACAATTTTCATAGTAAAACTTAAAGACAAATTTCGCCCCATCGCCTACTTCTTAGATAGTCTTCTCTTATCTGTTCCTCCTCATTCTTAGGTGATATCGGCATAGGCATTGCTTCACGTATCAGTATGATACGTCTCATTTCAGGATTTATACTCAGCCTTTCTACCTTTGTATGGCTCAGCTTTGTTGGCTGTAGTCCTAAAAACACAGTAGAAACGCCACCAGATAGAACTGTAGAATTGCCTGGTGTAGTGACTCTTAGCCAGCAGGTCATCCTTGGTCTTAAATCCATTCGAATCTACAATGGTCAATCTTCCGCTGAAGGTTTTCAGTTTTTCGAATTCGAAGGAGATGAAATTCGTATAGATGTGGTCAACGGAAACGTGTATATATCTCCCCCTCAAGGGCAAGAAAGTCTCAAGGGATGTTTTACCCAGTCTCAGCTCCAGCAATTTGATGAGATTCTTAGAGGCTTGAGACTTTGCGAGTTTCCAGGAGCTTATGGACAAAAAGAAAATCCAATTTGCACGATGGCAGTAGTCCCTCCTTGGATTACTTTGAGGTATGAAGACAGAATCCAGTCCCTTGGTGGGTCAAATGACGGATGTCGAAAGCGAGTTGATTTTTGTGATTCTGAGACCTTCAAATCTTTCTTAGATTCCTTCGAAAGTAGCTTTAGTGCTGCGAACCAATCCTGTAGCTAAAAATATCTATATTAAACTTGCATGCACCAAAGATTCTTTTTAGAACTAAGGTTCAATTCTAGAGGAGAGAGAATTGGTCGATAAGAAAATTGTAGTAAAGAAATTTGGCGGTACTAGCGTAGGCTCATTAGAGCGAATCGAATGGGTCGCTGACCGAATAAAAGAGGATTTTGAAAGAGGGCAAAAGCCGATTGTCGTGGCCTCTGCCATGTCTGGAGAAACTAACAGACTGGTCGAACTGGCTAATCGAATGTCACCTGAGTATAGAGGCCCGGCTTATGATATGCTTGTTGCCTCAGGAGAACAGGTGTCGATCTCTTTACTTTCAATGGCTCTGGATAAGCGTGGCCTAAATGCCCAACCTCTTCTCGCTTACCAGCTGGGCATTAAAACCGACTCTATTTATTCAAAAGCAAAAATTGTTGACGTCAACGGGAAACGGCTACTTCAACTCGTCGATGCGAATACGATTCCTGTTGTGGCCGGTTTTCAAGGAATTGACGACGAAACTAATGTAACTACACTTGGTCGTGGAGGTTCAGATACGACAGCAGTGGCTCTCGCTGCTTCAATTGAATCGGACACCTGTGAAATTTATACTGACGTACCTGCGGTCTTCAATGCAGACCCAAGACTCATTCCAAGCGCAAAAGAGCTTTCAGCAATATCTTTTGAAGAAATGATGGAGATGGCCTCGCTAGGCTCAAAAGTATTGCATATTCGATCTGTTGAAATGGCTTACAAATTTGGTGTGAAGATTCACTTGCGCTCAACATTTGAAAAACGTGAAGGAACGTGGATTGTTCCCGAAGGAGAAGTTATGGAAAAACCAATGGTCTCTAGTGTCACTCATGACGCGTCTACAGTGGTCGTTAAACTCTTCCCTATACCAAAGGGTCCGAAGATCCTATCGAATCTTTTTGAAAATCTCGCTGAGAACGGCGTCGTAGTAGACATTATCACCCAAAGTCAAAATGAAGAAGGTCAGCGCCTGGCATTCTCAATCAATGCCGAAGACTTGGTAAATACAAGAAAAGTTCTCAAAGAATTACTCCCTACTGAGGTTGGAATCCAAGAAATGAACAATATGGCAAAAATTTCTGTTGTTGGAGTAGGCATGAGAACTCATTTTGGTGTCGCTGCGCGCTTCTTCAAGGTATTTGCCGAAAATGATATCCCGGTTCATTTGGTAACGACTTCAGAAATCAAGATCAGCGCTGTTGTAGACCAAGAAAATCTTAAACAGGCAGCCCAAGTACTTCACGAGTCTTTTGATTTAGGAAAGTAACATCTATGTCTATTCAAAACCCATACTCATATCAAGAGTCAAAACTCCACTTTGAGTACGAAAACTATAAACTCAATTTACTCGAATTTGCTAAAAAGCAAGAACACCCTTTTTATATCTACAATCTTCACGATGTAGAAACACGATTTGAGTTTTTGAAAAGCCAACTCAATTTCAAAAACACGATTCATTATGCAGTTAAAGCCAATTGCCACCCCCAAATCCTAGGGCATCTCAAGAAACTTGGTGCCGGTGCAGACGTAGTTAGCGCTGGTGAGATTAAACAAGCATTAAATGCAGGCTTTGATGCCAAGGATGTCATCTTCTCAGGAGTAGGAAAAAGTAAAGCTGAGATTACTTTTGCAATAGAAAAAGGAATTAAACAGATTAACGTTGAGTCGCTTCCAGAGTTACAACGAATTGTAGACATCTCAAAGTCTCTTAAAAAGCCTATATCTGTAGCCTTGCGCCTGAATCCAGATGTAAACCCTGTGACCCACCCATATATTACAACTGGATTTAGGGAAAATAAGTTCGGAATGGAATCCTCACAAGTCCTTGAGGGCCTATCAATAATTAAAAAAGGTGACTTTGTTGATCTCAATGGAATCACACTTCATATAGGCTCACAGCTTCTAGAACTATCAGCCATGGGTGAGGCCATTGATAAGTCTTTAGATCTTTGTAAGCTCATTGAAGAACAGGGCTTTAAATTAAAGACTCTCGACGTTGGAGGAGGAGTAGGCGTTCATTATTCCTCTTCTGATATTTCAGAGGATCTAAAACTCGTAGAAAATTACACAAAAATGTTGAGAGAAAAACTCGGCGACTGTCCCTATGAGGTTCTTTTAGAGCCCGGAAGAGTTATCGTCGCTCGATCAGGCTTACTCATAGGTCAGGTTCAATACATAAAAGAAACACAAAATAAAACCTTTGTGATTTTAGATACCGGTATGAATCATCTGATGCGCCCATCTCTGTATCAAGCCTTTCATAATATTGTGCCATTGATTCACCGAAGCGAGAAACTCCATGTCTATGATATAGTTGGTCCTATCTGCGAAAGTGCCGACTTCTTCGGCAAAGACCGTCCCCTATCCGAAGTGCATCAAGACGACTATCTTGCTGTAGCAGATGCGGGGGCCTATGGGGCTGTAATGGCCAATAATTATAATGCCCACGGACTTCCTCAGGAGTTTGTTTGGTACAGAGGCGAGCTGATTTCTAGCACTTAACCCGTTGCGAAATTAAGAGACTTTGACATTTAATACCCAGCATTGAGAAAACCTCTCTTAACCTATCTAGGAGGCGTTTTTGAAACTACTATCTATTGCTATTTTTTGCCTAACAGCCGCTTTAAGTTCCAATGTCCTTTTTGCCGACTCTAAGGCGAAGTACCCCAGCGAATGGTTTCAAGAAATCCCTAGAGAAACTGCAAAATGGTGGGAAATCCTTCCACAGGATGCAAAACCTGGAGAAGTGATTCTTTCTAAACGAAATAAGCTCGGGCTTCTTTCAAATTTTGCCTCGACTCCAGTTGTCATCGACGGAACCAGGTACAAGTCTCTTGAGGGGTTCTGGCAAATGATGAAATACCCTGAAGGAAAAGACGACCCGCGCCTTAGTGAATCTGTCAATTGGCCTCATACACGTGAAGAGGTCGCTCAAATGACCTCATTTGAAGCCAAAAAGGCTGGGGATATTGGCTCCAAAAATATGAAAGCTCTAAAAATTAACTGGGTTACTTACCAAGGCAAAAAAATGACCTATCGAACACCTGAAAAAGGTGATCACTACCAGGTCATTTACAGTGCTATGTGGGAAAAGTTGCGACAAAATCAAGATGTTCGAGATGTTTTATTGAGAACCGGTAATTTAAGGTTAAAACCTGATCACAAGCAGGGGGATAACCCACCTCCAGCTTGGCAGTACCATAAGATCTATATGGAAATGCGTTCCAAAATTCAAAAACAGCCAGAACTGCTCAAAAAGTCAATTTAAGACATAGTTTCGCTTTACCTCGCCCAGCGCTTTGTTACTATCAAAGCCAAACATCTAGAAAGACTGGAAGGGGCTGGAATGGAAACTGTTTGGTACGACCAATATCCGAGTGGAGTTGAAAAAGAAATTGATTTGGGCAGATATAACTCTGCACTCGAGGTTTTCAACAAAGCCGTTGAAAAATTTCACAACAAACCATGCTTCAGTAATTTTGGAGTAACGATCACCTACGGTGAACTCGATAGAATGAGCACCTATTTCGCTGGCTTTTTACAAAATAAACTTGGTCTTAAAAAAGGTGACCGAATCGCCATTCAAATGCCGAACCTTTTACAATTTCCAATTGCAATGTTTGGTGCATTAAAAGCAGGGCTAATCGTCGTAAATACAAATCCACTCTACACTGCTCGAGAAATGGAACACCAGTTTAAAGATAGCGGAGCGAAAGCCATCGTTATTCTAGCGAATTCAGCACACCACTTAGAGTCCATTGTTAAAAACACAGACATAGAGCATGTGATCATTACTGAGATTGGCGACCTTCTTGGCTTTCCTAAAAAATACATTATCAATGCGGTAATTAAGTACGTTAAAAAAATGGTCCCATCCTATTCAATACCGGGAGCCTACTCTTTTAATGATGCTCTTGAAATTGGCAAAGGTCAGAACTTCACTGCAGTTGATTGCAACTTGGACGACACTTGCTTCTTTCAATACACCGGAGGAACAACCGGTGTATCTAAAGGTGCCGTTCTGACTCACAGAAATGTCGTGGCAAATATGCTACAGATTTTTGCATGGATGGAACCGAGACTTAAACCAGGAGAAGAAATCGTAATCACTCCTCTGCCTCTCTATCACATTTTTTCACTAACAGTGAATTGCTTGGCGATGATGGCCTATGGTGGACACAATATTCTCATTACCAATCCAAGAGACATTCCTGCTTTTCTTAAAGAAATGCAAAAGTGGGATTTTACGATTCTGACCGGACTCAATACCCTTTTTAACGCTATGATGAACCACCCTGACTTCAAAAACGTTAGCTTTAAAAACTGTAAGTTTAGCGTCGCAGGAGGAATGGCACTTCAAGATGCTGTAGCTCTTAGATGGGAAGATTTAACTGGCACTAAAATCCTTCAAGGGTATGGACTTACGGAAACTTCACCAGTTGTTAGCTGTAACCCCATAGATGGATCAGATAAGTTGGGAACCATTGGTTTACCACTTCCAAGTACTCAAGTTAAACTATTAACTGAAGAAGGCACTGAAGGAAAATTCGGTGAAGTCGGCGAACTTCTCGTAAAAGGCCCGCAGGTGATGAAGGGCTACTGGAATATGGACGAAGAAACTAAAAAAGTAATCACTGACGACGGTTGGTTGAAAACTGGAGATATTGCAACTATCGATGAAAAAGGCTGGGTTAAAATTGTAGACCGGAAAAAAGATATGATTCTAGTTTCAGGTTTCAATGTTTACCCTAACGAAGTTGAAGATGTAATGATTAAACACCCAGCAGTTGTCGAAGTAGCGGCAGTCGGTCAGGCTGATGATGCTTCAGGTGAGGTTGTGAAGATATTTGTTGTTAAAAAAGGTGATGTTACAGAACAGGAACTAATAGGTTTTGCCCGCGAAAATTTGACGGCTTACAAAGTTCCAAAGTTTGTAGAATTTAAAGATGAACTACCTAAGACCAATGTCGGTAAAATCCTCAGACGCGCACTTCGAGATGGAGCCAACGCCTAGTTAAAACTAGCCACCCCAATTTCGTATTTATTTAAGACAAAAATATACAATTCCGATGAGACCTTATGGGTCTCAATCGGCATACAGACAAAAACTGGCTTCTACCAACAATTGCACAAATACCTAGTATCGCAGTTGTTTTTTTCTTACTCGGCCACTCTTTAACCTATACCCAACAACTTGATGATTACGACACTAGGTCTAGGCTCGTGGATTCCGCAATCTCAGGAAACCTCGACGAGGTTAAAAGTCTAGTAAGGCGTGGAGTATGGGTCGACACCCACCATGACTTCAAAAACATTCGACCACTCTATGGGGCCGCTCTAAATGGACACCTTAAAGTGGTCAAATACCTGGTTCGAAGAGGTGCTCAAATAGACTTTCTTGAAAGCTCAAACTGTGACACGCCTCTCACTGCTGCTACTCGGATGGGTCACCTAAAAGTTGCAAAGTATCTGATTCAAAGAGGAGCTAACTTTAATATGGGCGGGAAAATTGGTACCTGCCATCTAACAACTCCGGTAACTTTGGCCAGTCTACATGGTCACCTAGAAATTGTTAAACTACTCTTGGAAAAAGGCGTCGATACCAACAAAGAAAGTGGACCGTTTAATTTTCTCCCAGCTCAGGCTGCTGCAATTGCCGGCCACACTGAAGTACTAAAACTCCTTTTAGACAGCGACTCTAAACAAGTTACACTTTCAAATCAATCTGGATTGAGCCTTCTTCAGGCTTCAGAAATTTCAGAGAATTTTGAAACGATTCGATTCCTTCTCAACAAGGGTGAGAATCTTCGAGGACTCGAAGAAATTCCAGATGAAAGACTTCCATCATCAATTAATCTTAGAAATATTGAAAAAGAGATTTAAAAGAAAAACTTTACTCTCAAATCAAGAGTAGAATGTAAAAGCGTGATATCCGTTTCGCGTGAAGAGCCTGACTCATCCTGAGTAACCGTCAGGTCTACATATTGGCCATACCAATAAAGCCCCAAGGCCCATGTTGGAGAAAATCGATAGTGTGCAGCCAATCCACCACCAAAGGCTATTGAGCTGTCGATCTCAAATATTTCTCCAGCAAAAACAGGATATAGATACTGAAAGTTAAAGGCATAACTAAAAGTGGCATGAGGATCACTCTCAAATCCACCACCAAACCCGATAAAACCAACGTCATTGGGATCCAATTCAACGACATTAGTAGCAACGCGAACTAGAAATGGGAGAGAGTGATATTCGAAAGATCCAGAAACCCCAAAATTCGCAAAACTCGTATTCAAAGCTTCAGGAAAGAATGTAACTCTCCCGTGACCTGATATCCAATTGAAGTCCGGTTCGCGAACGATCAAATTTGAATTCTCTTCAGCTTCGGCTGCTCCTGGAGCTAACTTTCCACCAGCCTCAGCGACTATATTTCCAATTCTGAAATCCACAGCTCCATGGAGAGAAACAAAATTTAAAGATGCAAAATCCAGATCCGCAGAAACCGATGAAATTTCCTCGGTCAGAGTGGTATAACTCATTCCCGCTCCAAAACTCAGAGACAATTTTTTACCTGAGTAATCCTTTGGCTTTTCAGCTGGTTGCGACGGTGCTGTTTCTGCCTGGGCCTGTGCAATATCTTGAGTCGTAGCAGGCTGTTGTTCTTGAGGAGGAGGAATTGGAGCAGATGCTCTTGCCGCTTTCTTACCCGTTCTTCTCTCATACCGAGCCTTTAACTCGGTTAGAATTGCGTCGAACTGATTTGCTTGAATAGGAAAAACTTTTTTCTTTCCTACTTTAAAACTAAATATAGTCCGACTAACAACTCCATTTGGAGCTTTAAGCTCAAAAGGTACTTGAACCACTCGTCGAGGCAAAACTAACTGTATTATAAACTTACCATTAGCATCGGCCTTGGCTGGCAAAAGCGCACGGTCTCTCTTAATAATGCGATACATGCGAGATTCACCAGAACTTCTATAAGTCAAAACACTAGTTTGAGGTAAAGAAATCTCAGTCCCAGGAGTGGTGGTTCCGCTTAACAGAACCAATCGTAAGGATCTTATTTTTAGTTTTCTAGGGGAAATCTGAGGAGTATCCCAATCCACTTCAACGTAATCACCGATACTCTCTCCAATATCATTATCAGATTCTGCGCCTAGCTCTTCGCCATCAGGTTCTTCTTCGATGATCTCATCTCCTGAACCCAATGTTTCTTCAGATTGTGGTGTAGCAGTAGTTTCTTGGGCAACTAACCCAAAAGAGTGAAATGATATGAAAACAAAGAAGAGTAATCTAAGAAGCTGCATTCAACCTTAAACGTAACTATTCTGGTTTTAAAAATTTAAAATACTTATTTTCATTCACATCCATTTCCCAATCTTCCCCTCCAAGCTTGGAAGTATCGAAGTTTACTAGAATGGATCCGTTTTCAATAGTAACATCCTGTCCTACAACAAATAGTGCATCCTTCTCTTCATCTTGATCTTCTGAATAAAAAGGAACTTGGAGAGAGTTTACTCGACTCGTTTTTGGCAAAAAACCTTCGACCATATTCATTTGCAGAACAACACTTTTGGGACAGTTTCGAAAGACAAAAACCGTTTCTTCTGAAAGAGGACTAATCCACTTCAGCCAACTACGGATTCCGACTGAATTTACAGCTTTCACATTTCCCATGTCGACTTCAACTTCTTCACGACCTAACTCGATTTCAGGAAAAATGGCATCTTCATCAATATTACCGTTGATAACTAAAACTTTTTTTCCGCCTTCATCAGTTATATTGATCTCGAATCCCATTCATTTTGCCTTTCTTAAAAAACTGGAGGTGGCATCAGACAAGTTCCAAGTCTCTGAAATATGGAACCAATCTGCACCACTCTCGCTTCACTATTTTACACCTAATTTTTGGAATTCGACAAAGGAGCTGTGGTCTGGATTCAATTATTTACACTACGCACTATAGAAGACATGAACACACCCTGCCTTTCGTCGAGCTAATGTAATGAAACCTTATCTTAAGTACATTAATAAATTAGACTTTTCGTAACTGGGGGATTTTGTGTTCCAAGCTAATACGAGAGTCTTAATTGTCGACGATTCAGATAGTATTCGCGAGCTGATACGCACATATATGCGTCGTTTATCATTTCGAGATATCGACGAAGCAGTTAATGGTGCCGAAGCCTACCGAATGATTGTAACCAGTAAAAACAGTGGCGATATGTATGGACTCATCCTCTCCGACTGGAATATGCCTGAAATGAATGGACTGGAACTCTTGAAGAAAATCAGAACGACCCCATTTGGCAAGAAAATCCCGTTTATCCTAATGACAACAGAGTCAGAAAAAGCAAAGGTCGTCGAAGCAATTACGGCAGGTGTTAACAACTACATCGTGAAACCTGTGGATGAGAAAATCCTACTAGGCAAACTTACTGCGACTTACGAGAAGTTCTACCAAGAATAGTTTAGGCTGATTTTTTAACTGCTTCTGTCTTCTCAATCTCGGAATTCAGAGGAACTTTTACAAAAAGTTTTGTTCCCTGCCCAAACTCAGATTCCATCCAGGCGTCTCCACCTAAAGACCTAGCCTCCGCTCGAATAGCAGCCATTCCAATCCCACGTCCAGACAAGTCAGTTAAAGAAGCGGCAGTAGAAATACCGTCACTAAAAATCATATCTATTACTTCTTCGTCGCACTTCTGGGTTTGCATCTCCTCAGAAAGCTTCGATCTTAGGATATCAACATCTATCCCGCGCCCGTCATCTTCAATTTCAATTTGAAGCCAATTTTGATCATCTTTACTAAAGCGATCCGCACTGATGACGATCTGCCCGTATTCTTCCTTACCAAGGCCTTTTCTCTCATCAGGAACCTCTAAGCCGTGATCAATACAATTTCTTATGGCGTGAACTAGTGCCCCAAAAAGCCCTGAATAGTGCTCAGGAAAAACTCTCACATCTCCACCAACAAACGTAATTGGTTTTAGCAGTTTACCAGATTTTCTAGCTACTCTCTCAGCTTCTGACTTAAGGTAAGACAAGCTGTCCTCAACTCGCTCAAAGAGATACTCGTCTCTTATCATTCTTGCAAAAGCTTGGGTTTGCTCATTTTCCATAAGGTCGTGATACCATTTGGTCATATCGCCCATAGAAAGAACTAACTTTCGCTCTTCGTCTAGATCAGGCATTTGAAGCCACAGTCGAACTGTATTTACCGTCTCATCGAGTACATTCTCCAGTATCTTTACTTTTCGAACCAAGCCCTTAACTTGAAAATTATCCAAGGCTTGGCAATTCAACTCAGAGATATCTTCTTCTACGCTATGAGTTTCAACTTCTAAATCAAAAAGTCTAAAAGTCGCAGCTCCACCCTTTAAAGTGTGCAAATGTCTCGCGAAGGTTTCCGCATCATCCTTTGTTATAAAGTCGTCTTGGGTCTGAACCTGACTGAAGAAGTCCTTAGACTCTCGAATAAAACTTTGAAACTGACTACGATGCTCAAGTACTCGAGTTAACATTTGAGCAAAGCTTTTTTCTCTATCAAGTTCCTTTTCTATCCTTATCTGCTCTGTTCTATCACTGGCAACAACAACTATACCTTTGATTCCCTTCTCACCATCAAACATACAGAAGTACTCAAAATGCATTTCAAAGTCTCTGATTTTTAAGTCACGGGCTGGGCTCAAGCCTACAGCATCTTCAAAAGGAATCATGTCCCTGAACACAGCATCGATCCAAAGGTCCACTTCTAAAGTTTTGGAGTCATCGGAGATATTCAACACTTCACTAAAAGTCTTACCTGCTAGATCAGCACCAAACCAATCTTCACAAACCTTCGAATATTGAGGCATAACCTTTTTTTCTCGATTCAGAATGAAAAAACCTTGGCTCACACTATCCAGCATAGCTGTCTGTAACTCATATGATTCACGAAGCTCTTTTGTTCTCTCCTGAACCTTGTCTTCAAGGTTTTGTGAATAATCGCGTAACTCGGCTTGAGCAGATTTCAACTTCGTAATGACTTCTTCTTTTTTATCAATTTCGTTGCGATATTTTCCATGTAGACTCT
>CAZFYV010000044.1:0-17812 GCA_964523195.1 uncultured Pseudobdellovibrionaceae bacterium | reverse complement strand
TATTAACCACAGCCGGATTAATCCTTTTGGCCAATTCAATAAATAAATTAGAAGGTAGTGGTTCGCCTAGTTTTACACCGGCCATAGGAGCCGGATCTTTTGCTTCAGCGGATAAGCTGAAAGAAATAAATAGTGCTACCAAAGGCATAAGGAACAAACTGCTCCAACGCATAATAACCTCGCTTACTTAGTTTCGACGTACTTCATTTGTAAATCGTTTACCATACGTGAAAGAAACTCTTCTTCTTCTTTCGCTAAGTTCGACTTTGTTTTTTCCTGTAGCATAATCAGCAAATCGATATTGAATTGTGCCATTGGCTTGTCAATTTTTGCCTCTCCACTTACTGGGTCTGGTGCAATTCCCAAAGCCATGGCCGCTGACGATCCTATGGATAAAACCAAGGTCGAAAAACTCGCCTCCATTTTAGAGCTTTGATCAGACATTATGAATTCTCCTCAAAATATGTTTACATTTTTTTTCCTGCGAATTTCGCCCGGTTTCAACATAAACCTGTGTTCGTTCTGCAAATTGGCAAGAATTTACTGATTTAGATGCAAATAGGCAGTATTTGAGTCGAAATTTTGATTTTAAATCGGATAACTTCCCACTAATTGGAGGATACGATTTTCAACCTTTGGCTGGATCAAAAAGTGCTTAAACCAGTCGCGACCTGTCATTGGATTTACAATAAAAAGGTGGGCCATGCTTATGGGGATATGAAGTGGTCTCGTATTGCAAAAAGCCTCTAGCTTCCAAAGGACTTTAGCGAGAGCTTTGGGGTCGCCTAGGAGTTCGGCCGCCATTTTATCAGTTTCAAAAGTTCTCTTCGGATTAAAAACAGATCTCACCATGAGAGACATAATCGGAGCCCAGATTGCGCGTAAGTAATATGTAAAAGATTTGTCTTGAATAGTTCTTTGGCTGGAACTTTTGTACATACTTTTAAATATGAAGATTCCTCCAGCTATTGCGCTGGACATGGTTAATGTGAGGGTGTCTTGACGTTTAATTTTCGTAATTTCATAGGCCAATACTGCTCGCAGGTCCTCAGGGTCGAGTTCGTCAATCAAGCTACTGGTGATATAGATCTTGGAATTTTTCCAGTTACGCCCAATGGAAAAAGCGGTCGGAGTTTGAAGGCTCACCACGTATATTTCTGGCAAAGGGACCCTTGCCTTTTGGCAAAGTTCCTTGGCCATCTTTATCAGATTCCATGGGTCCTGGCCTTCAATCTGTCGTCCTTCAAAAAGGTCAGCCAGACGGATATCTCCGAAAAAATAAAACAGGGCGTTGATAAAAATACTAAAAACGAAAGTCCAAAGGAGTCCCTGGCGGCCTCCGAAATAGTGCCCCGCGAACATTATAACCAAAGACAATGTGCCCAGGACAAACCAGATTTTCCAAGATCCTTTAGTCATCTAAACCTCTTTCTTACAATATCCCTAGACCAAAGGTGTTTTGCAAGGGATCTAAGGCAAAAAGGGCCTGAATTTTACAGTGAATTTCGCAAAGCAAAAGGAGACAAACTAATAGACGAAGAAGCCAAACAAAAGAGACAATATGGAGTTCAAGGAGGTGTGTGTGGAAGTTGATGTAATGGCCCTTAACGCGGCGATCAAACAGGAATCACAATTTGTCGAAAGAATGCTCGCTGAGGTTCAGAAAGTTGTAGTTGGGCAAAAGGAAATGCTCGAAGGGATTTTAATGGGTCTTCTGACAGGGGGACATGTTTTACTCGAAGGGGTCCCTGGACTGGCAAAAACTCTGACAATTTCCACGATTTCAGATGCGATCTCCCTCGATTTCCAAAGGGTGCAGTTTACTCCCGATCTACTTCCTTCGGATTTGATTGGAACCATGATTTTTAATCCAAAAAGTGGAGAGTTCGCACCTAAAAAAGGACCGATCTTTACAAACATAGTTTTGGCCGATGAAATCAACCGTGCTCCCGCAAAAGTTCAATCAGCCCTTCTAGAAGCCATGGCTGAGAAACAAGTAACTATTGGAGATACAACCTACCCACTTGAGAAACCTTTTTTGGTTTTAGCCACGCAAAACCCGCTTGAACAAGAAGGTACGTATCCACTTCCTGAAGCTCAGATGGATCGATTCATGTTTAAAATCAATGTTGTTTATCCTTCAAAGGCTGAAGAACTTGAGATTATGAATCGCATGGGTACAGACGATACTCCCCATGTTCAGTCGGTAATCAGCAAAGAGAATCTTTTAAAAGCTCGAGCAATGACTGATCAGATTTATGTGGATGAAAAAGTCAGGAACTACATTGTAGAGATAGTTATGTCCACTCGAAGTCCTGGCGACTATGGTTTGGGGCATATAGAAAACTTGATTCAGGTTGGTGGTTCGCCTCGTGCAACAATCAGTTTGATTCGAGCGGCTAAGGCCCACTCTTTTATTCGCGGTCGTGGCTATGTCACAAGTGAAGATGTTAAAGCAATTGCCTATCATGTTCTAAGACATCGACTTATTTTAACATTTGAAGCTGAGGCAGAAGAAATTAAAACTGATGAAGTCATCAAAGAGATACTCAATCAAATTGAGGTGCCTTAAAGTTGAGTTTACCTCCAGAGATTCTCAAAAAAGTTAAACTCCTAGAGATCAATACTCGCAAGCTTGTGAATTCCACTTTTGCGGGTCAGTATCATTCAGCCTTTAAAGGGCAAGGAATGACTTTTGCCGACTTTAGGGAGTATGTCCCTGGTGATGATGTGAGATCCATCTCTTGGCCCTTAACTGCCAGGACTGGAAAAGTTTATATTAAAAAGTTTGAAGAAGAACGTGAACTAACACTTATGCTCGCGGTTGATGTAAGCGGCTCTGTGGATTTTGGATCTCAAGAATATTTTAAAGGTGAGGTTATTACCCACCTATCTGCAATTCTTGGTTTCGGTGCCGCCCAGAATAACGATAATGTTGGTCTGATTTTGTTTTCTGATCAGGTTGAACATTATGTTCCTCCAAAAAAAGGACGTGGTCATATCCAAAGAATCCTAAGAGATCTTTATTATCACAAACCAAAAAGTCGTGAAACTCGGATTGCCTCTGGTTTGGAATACTTAAAAGGGATACTAAAGAAGCGTTCTACAATTTTTCTTTTCAGTGATTTTGATGATGATAACTTTGGAACGTCATTGCGAATGATCAGTCGAAAGCATGAAACGATTGCGGTGATTGTTAGAGACCCTTCGGAAGAAGAACTTCCAGAGATGGGTTTAGTAGATTTGCACGACCCAGAGACTGGCGAAGTTATGACTGTTGATACCTCTTCGCCTGTTTTTAGAAGAGCTTACGCTTTACAAATGAAAGAGCAGAAGGCCATTCGTGAGCGTGAATTGCGAAAAGCTCAAATTGACAGGATTGATGTCACAGTAGGTGAAGATTTTGTAGATCCTCTTATTGGATATTTCAGAAAGAAAAATAAATAATGTCAGACCAGCAGGGTAAAGATCAAAAACCAAAAGAAAAGTTGCCGATCTGGAACTGTGGTGTCGTTCGAGACGAGGATTTGAAGTATCCAGAAAAGGAAGGCATCACTGTTGGTGAGATTTTTGTTCTCAACTGCAAAGGTGACCCCGCTGCTTTTGAAAAGAAAGAATGGGTCATAGAGCTTCCTGAAAAGATGGAACGAACGCTGGTGCTCCTGGGTGTAAAATCATACGCTCCCGACCAAGCAGAACTTCAAGTCACATCCTATCGAGCCGGCCAGGTTGCTTTAGATAAAGCTGTATTGACAGACTCAGTTCACAGACAGGAATTGAAAGTTGCTAAGTTTGCGGTTGAAACGGTAGTGGAGCCACCTAAAGATGGAAAACCTCCAGAACCCTTCGGTCCTGTCCCGCCTCAAGCTATTAGTTTGCCATTATGGTTCTGGGTTATTATTGGTTTTGTTGGAGCAGGGGTTTTGGGCTGGATTGTGGTAAAAATTCAGCGCATGATGCAAAAGAAAAGAGTAACAACTGAGCTATCGAAACATGCTACAGCTCTCACTCCTTACAATCAATTTAACAAAGATCTACGCACTTTAATGCGTGATTATATTTTCAGTAAAGATGAGCCTTGGCCTAAAGATCGCGTTAAAGAATTTGTATCTATCTTAAATCGATATTTTCGGACCTTTATTCTTCGTGAGTTTACGGTCCCGGCCCTCGAATGGTCTTCTAAAGCGGTTGTGAAGGATATAAAGTCTCGACAACGTAAAAAATTGCAAAAGGTCACCCTAGAAGGCTTAAGGTTAACCTTAAGAGAGTTCGATAAAGCTATAGAGCGTATTGAGAGAGTTGATTCGACGGACTGTCAGCAGCTTTTAGATATTAGTCGTAAGACGGCTCAAAGTATTGCTAAGGATAAAAGGAGCGACCATTGATTGTATGGGCGACTATTTCTGCATTCTTTTTGGTTGTACCTTTGGCGGCATTAATCGTGCTTGCTTGGTATAAGAAAAGAGAGCGTAGACCCTCAATACAGTTTAGTACTCTTCGTGTGATCAAGCAGATCTCACCTGGGTTACGCGCTCGATTTAAATGGTTCCCTATGTTTCTAAAAGTGGCTGCCATTGTTTTGGCGATCGTGGCATTAGCAAGACCTCAAAGAGCGGACACTAAAATTAAAAGAAATGTTGAAGGGATTGATATAATGGTCGCCCTGGATATTTCTGACTCAATGCTCATCGAAGACATGAAGCCCACAAATCGTTTGGAGTCTTCCAAGAAAGTAATTAACGATTTTGTAAGCCAGAGAATTTCAGACCGAATCGGTTTGGTGGTTTTTTCTGGAGAATCCTACACGAGGGTTCCATTAAGTCTGGACTATCCAATTTTATTAAATAATTTACGTAACGTAAAAACATCTCGAAATATAAAGATGGGTACTGCTATTGGTGTAGCCTTAGCAAATGCGGTGGCTCGGCTTCGAGAGTCAGAAGCAAAGTCGCGCATTGTAATTCTTTTGACAGATGGTGAAAATAACTCCGGTACGATAGATCCAGTAACGGCTCTGGATATTGCAAAAGGCTATGGTATTAGAATTTATACAATTGGAGTAGGCAGGGATGGCCAAGCGCAGCTTCCAATTTTTAATAAGGATCTTTTCGGTAGAACTGTTAAGCGGTACCAGCCGATTCACAGTAAAGTAAATGTTGAACTATTAAAGAAACTCGCATCTGAGACAGGTGGGAAGTTCTACAGAGCCACTAACACGAATACTTTGGAACGCGTCTTTGGCGACATCAACCAATTGGAGAAATCGAAAGTTGATGTGAGTCAGTACACAAAGTATGCGGAACTTTTTCCTCCGTGGCTTCAAGCTGCATTTTGGTTGTATTTGATCAGTATTGTTTTCACCCATACTGTTTTTAGAAGGGGGCCCTAGTGTTTAGGTTTGCTGAGCCATGGTTTTTAACCCTTCTATGGGTACTTCCGGTGATCATTATCGTGTATGTGATGGTGCAGAAGCGAGGCCGTCAAAAACTCAAGCAAGCTTTGGGTAAAAAAATGGCCTATCTCACTTCAAGCTATTCGTCTAAAAAGCGAAGAATCAAGTTGGTCTGTCAGATACTAGCAATCGCCTTTTTTCTAGTGGCTTTGGCGCGCCCTCAAGCTGGTAAAAAATCTCAGGAAGCAAAAAGTGAGGGGATCGAGCTTATGATCGCTCTTGATGTGTCTAACTCTATGCTAGCTGAAGATGTTAGACCAAGTCGATTGGATCATGCAAAAAAGGAGTTAAGTGGACTCCTAGATAAGTTAACTGGAGACAAAGTTGGTTTAATTGCCTTTGCTGGATCGGCTATCTTGATGTCGCCACTTACTGCGGACAAGTCGGCTTTGAAAATGTTTATGGAGTCATTGACCCCGGATTCAATTGAATCACAAGGGACTGATTTTGCTTCAGCTCTAAAAGAAGCCGCTGATGCCTTTGATCGTGGTGGTGTTGATACTGAAGGTAATGATGATGTTCGAGTATCAAGAGTCATTTTGATTGCGAGTGACGGAGAAGATCATGAACAAGGTGCTCTTGATCTGGCTAAGCGATTGTCTCAAGAGGGGATTCGAGTATTTACTTTGGCATTTGGAACTGAGCGAGGTGGTAGAATTCCAATTAAAGATTCTAGGGGCTTCCTGAAGGGTTACAAAAAGAATAAAAGTGGTGAAGAAGTAATAACACGTCTCTCGGGAACAGCTCTCAAGGATTTGGCGTCCGCTGGAGAAGGTAGTTTCCATCATATCGTATATGGTGGTGGACAGATGAGTATTCTCAAATCTGAAATTGATAAGTTAGAAAAGGCGGAGTTTGATTCGGTGATAGCAACCAATTATGATGAAAGGTACCAGGTCTTTCTTTTTATTGGAATTATCTTGGCTTTATTAGAAATACTTTTTGGAGAGAGACGTTCGGCTGGTCGAATTTGGAAAGGTCGTTTTGAGGTGAACTCTAAATGAAGCATGTAGTTTGCTTATCTTTTTTGATAATTTTTGTCGCGTCTCAATCAATTGAAGCGAGAACGTTTAATTCAATTTCTACAAATAATGAAGCTGTCGATGATTTTGAAAGTAAGTCCTATTATCAAGCCTATGAGAAATTTATAAACAGTCTCCTGGACGAACCCTATGATAATCAAGTTCAATTTAATTTGGGTGTTTCTTTTGAATCCGTTAAGCAGCCAGAGAAAGCTCTGAAGCAGTACGATACAGTTTTACAAAATAAACCAGACCCTAAGCTAGAGTTTTCAACTCTGTTTAATAAGGCCCGCTTGCTCGGTGAAAAAAAAGAAATTGATAAGGCTTTGGAGACTTATCAAAAAGCTCTCGCTTTAAATCCCCAGTCAAAGGAAGTTAAAACAAATATTGAGCTTTTGACTCAGCAGCAGCAGGGTGGCGGCAGTGGCGAGGATCAGCAGCAGCAACAAAAGCAGCAACAGGACCAGCAACAACAACAGCAACAGCAGCAGCAACAGCAACAACAGCAAAAGAAAAAGCGAGAGTTTCAAAGTAAAGATCTGACCAAGGATGATGTTAGAAGAATTTTGGATGAGTTAAAAAGGCAAGAGCAGAAAATTAGAGCCAAGCATATGGGAAAGGAGAAGAAGAGTGAGAAAAAAGGTAAAGACTGGTAGTTCACTACTTTTTCTACTTTTAATGAGCTTTTATTCCTTGGTTTCTTTTGCCAATGAAATCAAAGTCACTGCAACGGTCGATCAAAACAGAGTAGAGATTGGCGACCCTTTCACATTGACTGTTTCTGTAAGTTCGTCTTCAACTGTTTCCGTTAGGGATCCTCAATTACCTCAGTTGTCTGGTTTAGATTTGTTTCACTCCTGGAACGAAAGCAATACGCGATCTACATTCTCTTCTGGACAAGGTGGGTTCAAAACCGTTGTAACTCAGATGTATAATTACCAGCTAGCTCCGAAGAGAGTAGGAAAAATCAGGATAAGTCCGGTAACAGTGATCGTTGGTGGTAAGACATTTAAAACAAAACCAATTGTCATTGAATCACTCGAACAAGGAAAAGGTCCTAAAGCGAAGCGTCCTAAAAACCGCAGAACTGGCAATGATCCTTTCGAGCAAATGGAAGACTTGTTTAACAATCTTCTTAAACGACCTTTTGGATCCCAGCCTAATCCAAACAGAAACAACCCAAGAGGTGATGGTTCGGCAGGAGAAGATTTCTTTATAGTCGTAGAAGTTGATAAGCAGGAGGCCTATGTCGGGGAGCAGGTGACCGCCACATGGTACCTTTATACTCGAGGGCAGGTTCTTGATTTGGATACTCTCAAATATCCAGACCTAAAAGGCTTTTGGAAAGAGGATATTGAAATAGCGACTCACCTTAATTTTAGGCAAGCTGTATTAAACGGAATTCCTTATCGAAAGGCACTGTTAGCTTCCTATGCTCTTTTCCCAATTAAAGAAGGTGGGGCAACAATTGATCCTTATCGGGCTAAAGCAACCATTATAGGTGGTGGATCATCGGCATTTAGTTTTTCTAGACGGAGAAGCTCGACTCATCAGAGCAAGCAAGTTCAGATCATGATTAAACCTCTCCCTGAAGCTGGTAAACCGGTTAACTTTTCAGGTGGTGTGGGAGACTTCAAGATCAGGGGCGAGCTTGCAGACAAAACTGTTGTTTCGGGACAGCCCTTTGAGTTTAATATTCGATTTGATGGCTCCGGATTGGCGAAGAGAATTGATTCTCCAAAATTAGAACTGCCTCAAGGAGTCGAAGTTTACGATAAAAAATCTGAAACGCGATTCTTTAAAACGGGTCGATCTTATAAAGAATTTAAGTACCTACTAATACCTCGAAATGAGGGTGAAGTCGTTATGCCTCCTACAAAGGTTTCTATTTTTCACCCAGAAACAGGCCTTTATAGAGAGCTTCAAACCGATGAATTGCGTATCAATGTTCTGCCAGGTGCAAAGGGTCCAGCAATTCCCTCCCAAGCTTTGAAAGAAGAAGAAGTACAAAAAGAAGAAGACAGTCTTCCTGGCATGGTCGGAGAATATGAGAGTGTCGTAGAAGTCTCTAAAAATCAGCAAGTCGTTCTTTGGTCTTCGGTTTTCTTGTTTTTATCTTTTGTACTTTTGTTTAAGACCAAAACTGAAATGGGCTGGGGTGTAAGGAAGAAAAACATCATGCAATCTGTGGAACGCCGATTTAGCCGCATCAACTCCGCTGTAAGTAAGGGAGACACTCGACAAGTAGGAGCCCTTGTTACTAATGCTGTGTATTTTGTCTTAGGAGAAGTTTCAAGGCAAGGTGGAGCCCATGTGGAATTGGAGAAATTATTGCTCAAATCTCCTCCATCTGTTCGCCGAGAATTGGGAGAGCCAGTTTTAAAACTCATGGAATCATTCCAAGCTATGGGGTTTGCCCCTGAGCAGGCTCTTGGTGAGCTCAGAGATAAATCAGTTCAAAAAGATTTGGTCAAAAAGATGGAGAGTGTACTTCTTAATGCTGTGCAGTTAGGTATCGACGAAGAGTTTGAAGAGAGTGCATAAAAACCTGTAATTGGTTGAAATCCCCCAGGCAGCATACTAGCGTTTAAGTTGAAGTAGGGCCGTTGCAGGGGGGTGCCATGGTTTCTGTTAGAATAGCAATTCTATGTTTCTTGCTACTCTTAGCTAATTTAGCTTTTGCCTTAGATAAAAAGTCAGACCTCGAAGCGAAAGAGGCATTCCGAACACTGCATTTTGCTAAAGGCGGAAAGGGAATGATTCTTTCGCCAGGCCTGCTTGAGCAATTAAACTTTTTTCTCCCTGGTGTGGCGAATTCTCAGAGTTATTCAGTAGCTGATCTCAATGGTAATCACTATTATTTTTCACAATTTTTAAAACGCGAGAAAGAATTTAAGGTTCCTAAATGGATTTCGAGAAATTTCTATAAGAACTGGGGCCTGCAATTTGATGATAAAGGTTTAGTTGGGTTTAACCAGGCTGAGGATCGGGGAATCAGTTATGGGGCAATGGGTTGTGTAGTTTGTCATAGTGGAACTGCAGCCGGTCAATTCATCATTGGTTTAGGTAATAAAAATATTGATGTTACAAAAATGGCTCAGGATGTTCATCGAATTGAAAAGTTATGGTGGAGATTTGGAAGTGCCATAGGTAGGGACTCAGATTTTCGTGATATCGAAAAAAGTGCTATGGGATTCTCGTCTTATCTCTCAGATCAAAAATTGGGGAACTTAACTCAAGGACTTGTTCCTGTATCCTTTATAAAAGGTTGGTTTTATCGAGTTGAGGGGCAAAAAGTACCACCAACTGCGAAAGGACAAGTTAAAGTTCCTCACCTCTGGGGTTACGAAAAGAAACGTAAAGTGGGACAGTTTTCTGATGGATTTGGCGACGGTGAGGAAGTTGGTTGGGCTGTCGCGGTGGAGTTGGCTGCAGGCCAGTCTGTAGAAAATGTTAGAGTAATGTATGATGATGTTCACCATGCTGAAGAACTGTTTAATGACTTTTTACCCCCTAAGTATCCATTTGATATCGATAGAGAGTTAGCGCATAGAGGGCGTAAACTATTTGAGAATAATTGTATGTCATGTCACGGAGACTACAAAAAAGATATCGATGGCTTTCCAATATATGAGGAGCCCAAACGAGTACCTTGGAGAATTGTCAAAACAGATTTTGATCGACTTGCGGTGATTACTCCAGCTTTTGTTAAAAAAGTTAGTGAAGGACCTTTGTCAGACATTATGCGCGTCAAACATACATTGCCTGGTTATTTCGCCCCTCGATTAGAAGGGATCTGGGCCAGGTTTCCTTATCTCCACAACGCTTCGGTTCCGAATCTTTATTCTTTGTTGTTAGCCGAAAATGATAGGCCTAAAGTGTTTTCTCTCAAGGATGCCGGGTCAAAAGATCGATTTGACGAGAAAAAAGTAGGTTTAACAGTTTTTTCATCTTCAGAAGAAGAGAGGCTTTTGAAAAAGAAGTCTTTAAAAAGATGGCAGTACGATACAAGAAGGCAGGGCCATAGCCCTAGAGGTCACAATTTTTCTCCTCATCTCAATGAAAGTGAGCGATTTGCAATAATAGAGTATCTCAAGACTCTTTAAGCTTTGGATGGGAATGGGTTCTTCTTTAAGGTGTTTCTAACGACCCTTTTAATTCGAAGGATATCTCTAAGCATCTGCAATGAATGTTTGATGATATGAACCTTTGAGTCTGGATCGTTGACCCATTTGATTGGAAGGGTGTCGATAGTTGCGCCATATTCTATTGCCAAGAGAAGAATTTCGACGTCAAAAGCAAATCCGTCAATTTGTTGTCTAGAAAAAATTGGTTCCACGACTTCTTTCTTGAAAGCTTTAAATCCACATTGAGTATCCGTGATTCCCTTAACTGCAAACTGCTGAACGATTTGATTGAACATTCTCCCCATATTCTTGCGTATCGGGTTTTGAGATTTGAGTATTTCTGATTGGTTGTGTTCGCGGCTTCCTATAATGATATCTACGCTATTGTCTTCGCTGAAATGGTTAAGGAAAGTGATGACTTCGGCAAGAGGGGTTGAGAGGTCCGCATCCATAAAAAATACGTAATCTCCCTGTGCTTGGAGCATTCCAGATTTGACGGCGTAGCCTTTTCCTCTGTGAACCTTGTTGTCAATGACCTTAAAGTGGGGTTTATCTTTGGTTAGCTCCTGAGCCAAATTTAGGGTCTGATCAGAAGACTTTTCAATAACTATAAGAATCTCTACTTCAGAGGAAAACCTTGCAAAAAAAGAGTCGATATCTCGTATAGCTAAGGGCAGGCGCTTTTCTTCATTAAAGGCCGGTACTACGAGTGAAAATTTTGGTTTTTTTGTTTCTGCTTGATTCATTCTTCATTGATTTCTTTTCTACGAATTATACACTTTTTATGTGACTAGTATGAGTAATCAATGGAATGTGTTGCGTCGAATTATCACTCAGAATTGGGTTCTCATTTCTGTTTGTGTAACAGCTTTATTATTGCGATTGGTTTACCTTGACCTTAAGCCAGCTCATTTCGATGAAGGCATTAATGGTTGGTTTGTCTCTGGTATCTGGGACAAAGGCTTTTACAATTATGATCCTTCAAATTTTCATGGACCACTTTATTTCTATTTTCTTCAGCTTACAGAGGCCTTACTCTCGGATTCTTTGTGGGCCTATCGGTTTGCCAATGGAATTTTGTCTTTTGGGATCGTAATATTATTGTTTCAAATTAATCGATTTAAATCCTACGCAGGAACTGCAGCGGCTCTTTTCATGGCTCTGTCGACCTGTTTTGTTTTTTATTCTAGATATGCCATTCACGAAACCTTCTTCGTTTTCTTTCAAGTACTATTTTTTATTGGATATATATTGTGGCGCAATGAGAGGGGTAAGAAGTCTCTATTGATGATGGTTGCTGGTGTGTATGGAACTATTTTAAATAAAGAGACGTTTTTTATTTTCTTTGGAACTCTGATTATTGCAGAGGTGTGCCTTTATTATTTTAAGAGATTTGTCCCTGAAAAGAGATTTAACGAGTTTGAAGGTGTGATTAAACCCAATCCACCAAATATTTTTAAGTTCTACTCTTGGTTGTTAGGTGGAGTATTCACACTCTGGATATTTTCAGGTTTTGGAATGGATCCTGATGGTATTCAAGATGCTTTTAGAGCATTTGCATTTTGGACGAAGACAGGAACGGAGACAGGGCATGCCAAGGCAATTTATTATTACTTACAATTAGGGCTTCTGTATGATCCTTATTTGTTGATTGGACTTGCTACTCTAATCTTGCCGATTTTTTATGGGGATTATATTTGGAGGCTGAGTGCACTTGTTGGGTTTGGTTTGTTTGCTGCTTACACAATCATTCCTTATAAGACACCTTGGCTTATTCTGTCGTTTATTTGGCCCTTTTTTGTACACCTGGGGTTTTGTTTTGCATGGGCTTTAGATCAGAAAGCTTGGATCAAAAGTGTTGCTAAAGGATGGCTTGTGGCTTCGGTCCTTTATCAGACTTACTGTACCTACCATCTTAATTTCATCAACTACGAGAATCCCAAAGAGAAATATGTCTATGTTCAAACACGGGAACCAATTCATCGATTTTTGAGCTGGTTTAGGGTTCAAGCTTCAGAAAAGCCTAGTCTATTAAATCTTTCTGTAAATTTGGGAGTCAAAGATACGTGGCCTTTACCTTGGCTCTTTGAATTCATGACAAATGTATCTCACAACAAAAGTCTTAGCGAAAAGATTAGAGATAAAGATATTATCCTGATTGATGAGGCAGAATTTTCTAGCGTAGTGGATATCTTAGAGGAAGACTACTTTTATTGGAGAGGACCTTTAAGAGACTCTATGGCTGATATTGCCGTTTTTGTGAAAGCTAAATACTTCCCAAATGGAATTCCTAATTTTAAAGCAGCAAAGATTAAGACCCGTAAAGAGGAGAGAGAGGCGAAATGAATTTGGCAAGACTCTCCAGTGGTTTTTTGTTTCATGTCGTATTTTCGACCATTGTTGCTTTTATACTTCTGTTTATCTTTCAGAAAATATCACCGACCCTTTCAATTTTGTCTTTGATGATGGGGACTATGATTGCAGTTTCAATTTTGCCAAAAATAAAGTTTCGAAGCTCTTTTGAATTATCTAAAACAAGTTTGGTTGATCGGGTCGTGGGGCTGTTTTTAATCTGGGCTCTTTTTCGACTTTTTATGTACAACATTTATTATGATGCGGATTCTATCAAAACCTTGTTACCTAATAACTTAGGAGACCTTCCATTTCATTTAAGTCAAATAGCAAGTTTCCAAGAAGGACCCTTTCCTTTTCTTAATCCCAGTTTTGTTGGAGAGTATTTTAGATATCCATTTGGGGTAAACCTCTACTCGAGTTTATGGGATAGTCTTGGTGTTCCTATACATACCAATTTTTTTATTTTTGGCTTCGCATGTTCAGTGGTTCTGCTTCTTTTCCTTTATGATCAGGGTAAATGGTTAGCATGGGTGTGTTTGCTATTAGGTGGCGGTTCAGTAGGATACCAGTTTCTAAGTGACGGCCTTTGGATCAACCACCAAGATCAAATTCCCTGGAAGAATTTTTTAACCTCAATGTGGATTCCTCAAAGAGGGCTACTTATTGGTTTGCCCATTGGTCTGACCATTTTGAATTTTACGATGAGGTCCGTTGAAGATCGAAATCAGTTCACGATTTTCGACTATAAGCTCATAGGTTTTTTATGGGGAATACTTCCTTTTTTCCACACACATAGTTTTGTATTTATTAGCTTGTTTTTAGCTGTCCTTCTTTTGCGCCCCAATCGATGGCCGCTTTTCCTAAATATGTTTAAATTTGCACTGATTCCTGCTGCCTGTTGGATGCTTTTCGTGACAGAGTTTTTTACTGGAAGTGGAAAGCTTTCTTTTCAAGTTGGTTGGCAGGGAAGCCTGGATAACCCCTTGGTGTTTTGGTTTAAAAACTTGGGTGGTGTTCTGATATTGTTTGTGATTTCCGCCCTCTTTGCATGGAGAAGCCCTGAGCGAAAAGAGAGACTGGAGTTGTTCGTAATTTTTATGGGATTTTTTATCTTTTTTCAGTTCGTCATTTTTTCTAAATGGGACTGGGATAACTTGAAACTTCTTATTTGGCCAGTAATAGGTCTATCGGGGTTGGCCTGGAGATGTTTCGTAAGTAAATTAAATGTAAATGTCCAACTCATTTTAGCACTGACCATAGGATTTACTGGTTTTGTTAGCACTGTTGCGAGTATGAATGGGCAACGAAAGGGCATTGAAATTTACGATAAGAAAGAGATTAATAAGGTAAGAGAGTTAGTTAAGGGTATAGACAAGCAGGAGAGAATTCTAGCTTTACCGACCTTTAATCATGCTTTGGGATTTTTAGGTTATAAGCTAGTTATGGGTTATGACGGACATTTGTGGTCCCATGGTGTAGATTTTAAAAAGGAAAAGGATGCTATAGACAGTATCTACAATTTTAAGGATGATTTTGATAATGCTGTAGATTTAGTTGATGCAAAATTTGTCCTTTTTTCGAAGAGGGAAAGCGCTGCATTCGGTCTAGATTCGGATGCTTTTACAGAGAAAATGCTTCAGAATGGTTATTTAGTTAGAAGCCGAGTCGACGATGCGTTGTTGTTTGAGGCAAAATCAAAATAGTTTGGTGTTTGGTGAGAAATAGAATTCTGGTTTTTATTATTATCGTTTTTCCTTTTTGTGCGTTCGCCCTAAAGGCGTTGACTCTACCAGTTCCTATCGATCGCAGTCATCGATTAGAAGTTTTTGGTCCCAATAAGGCTGGAAAAGGTAAATACAAGCGTCTCATGCTTCTTAAGCAGTCTGCGAATCTCAATCAATTCAAGTTATGTATACAGAGGTCAACTAATGTTTCTCGATTTCCGGCTCTAGTAAGGGATGTTGTATACCTCGAGAAAGTTAAGTGTTTGAGACAGATTGAAAAGAAAAATAAACAAGAGTGGAATCAAATAGCTGAAATTGTCCATGGTGCGCTTCCAAGTTTTGTTAGTAAAAATTGGGTCGCAATCGAACTGCAGTCCTTAAAGAAGGATCTTTTACTAGATCTTTTTAAGAACGATTTAAAGAGAAATAGAAGGCGGGCTTGGAAGTCATTTGGTAAACTCACTAGAATTCTACAGGCATACAGTTCCAAAGAGATTGGACTTATTTTTCGAACAGCTGGTGAACTCGCATTTCTACAGCAACGCATGCCAATCGCCCTAAAATATTGGGAGCAGTCATTGTCAGCCCATGAGGCCTCTGACCTTAGAAAAAAATATACCCGCTTGAGACAAGAGATGGGTGTTAAAGAGAAGCCGAGTGAAGACTCGAGACCGAATATTAATTTAGATCTGACTTTGAAGTTTGACCCGCAAGAGATCAAATTTGATGAGTCCATTCGGCGCGCCCTTTCCTCTGGAAAGGTCGTTTTAGCTTTTAAAGATTTTGCTGATTTTTCTGAGCAGTTTCCGGGTTCAGAAAAATTGCGAGCATTAAATACCCAGATACGTAGAGCTTATTTGCGACTTTTTGGGAAAGGTCAAAAGAAGTTTGATGCTTTAAAGAAAAACGTAGATAGATCTGTAAGTCGGCTTCCGGTGGCTATTACTAGCAGGTGGATTTCAAAATTCTATTTTCACGATAAGTATCTCGAAATTGTTGAGCTCTATAAGTCGATAAAGGCTGAGTTGGTTAAGTCTCCGGACTCCTCTGAAACCTTAATGCTCATAGGGAAGTCAGCGGTCCATGTTGAAAATTGGGAGATTGCAAAAGAAGTTTTTTCTAAGGTGTCGTCTGCCTACTCAGGGAGTGACCACAATCTAGAGGCTCGATTTCGATTGGCACTAGTCTACATACGCATAGACAAAGTTCCGCTAGCAATGTCGGAGTTAGAGCGACTATTGCGACTCACCAGTAAAGATTCGCTAATTGCACGTACGCTTTATTGGTTGTGGCGATGTGCCCAAAAGTTGGAAAATGGCCAAGCGAATGAGCTCGCGACTCGTTTGATTAAGGAGTATCCTTTTTATTACTACGGGATAATGGCTCGAGCAGAACAAAATGGTGGAGTTTTGGATTTCACGGAACCTCTTGATATCAAGGTTGAGTCGAGCAAGTTCTATTACTCCGAGGAACAAATACGAATATTTCAAAAATACAAAATTTTAGTGCAGGCTGGATGGTTGAAGGAGGCTCAAAGGGAATTGTCGCAGCTGCCAATTCCTACAGAGGTTTTCGCTCGCATGCAGTTTGTTGAACTACTTTTACATTCGTTAAACTATATGGATGCGACTAGTTTACTAATAGATACATGGAATCTAGAGCCGAAGTTAAAGCACCCAGTTATTTTACAAAAATTGTTCCCCAAGGAGTTCTCTTCTTATGTTATAAAGTCTAGTACCAAGTGGAATATTAGTCCGTTGTTTATTTGGAGTATAATTAGGCAAGAGAGTCTATTTGATTGGACGGCGAAAAGTAGTGCGAGCGCCCAGGGGCTTATGCAAATTGTTGTTCCAACGGCTCGCGATATTGTCGGGTGGCTTCGCTTAAAAAATGTGCAGTTACCAAGAGACTTGAGTCAGCCAAAACTCAATATTGAGATGGGGACGCATTATTTTGGGCGTCTAGCCAAGAAATACAAAGGTCGAATTCCACTAGCCCTGGTGGCTTACAATGCCGGCCCAGGAAACGCAGATCGTTGGTTAAAAGGTCGAGGCCAGCTAAAGGTCCAATTTGAACAAGAGTCGGATCCCAGCTCCAAAAGGAGCTTCACAGAGGATTTGTGGGTTGAAGAACTTCCTTGGGATGAAACTAATTCCTATGTTTTTCGTATTCTAAGAAACTGGATGGTGTACCAGGTCTACGATCAAGGCAAAGTAGAATTAACTCGTCCGCTCTGGCAAGGTGTCTTAACTAAGTAGACGCCTTCAAGTTTAAGGCTAGAGCTTGGGTTGTTCTGCCGTTTGTCTATTGCTCACTGTCATTTGCTGATGTATCATAATGGCACATTATCCCCATGGAGTATTTTATGTTTCGAGGCCTATTCATCATAATGTTTTTGTTTCTTACGTCTTGTGCCTTACCTGGACCAAAGGATCGTTCAACTGAGATTTTGGATGAACCGGTAGCGCCAGAAGTGACTCCTGTGGATCCAAAGATTCCAACTGCGAGTAATGATCTTAGTGATGATGAATCGGATTTCAATGGGATACCCAATGAGTTCAACAGAGAAGTCCAAAAGTGGATCGACTACTTTACTGGTCGCGGTCGAAGACATATGGATGTTTACTTAGCCAGATCCTCTAGGTATCTACCGAAGATGAAGGAAATCTTGAAGCAACAAGGTTTACCTGAAGATTTAGTTTATATTGCTCTGATTGAGTCTGGCTTTTCTCCAACAGCACATTCTCACGCTAATGCCGTCGGTTATTGGCAGTTTATTCGTGGCACTGGAAAGCGCTATGGTTTGAGAATTAATTCCCTAGTTGATGAGAGAAGAGATTTTGTATATGCGACTATTGCGGCATCAAAATATTTCAAAGCTCTCTATAACCTGTTTGGCTCGTGGTACCTGGCTATCGCATCTTACAATGTTGGTGAAAACCGTATCAAGCGATTGGTTATGAAGCACTATACAAGAGACTTTTGGGAGCTGGCTAAGAAGCGAAGGCTGCCAAGAGAAACCATTAATTATGTGCCTAAGTATTTGGCTGCTCGAATTATCGGTAAGCACCCTGAAAATTACGGGTTCACTAACGTAAACTACCAAGAGCCATTGTCTTATACGGAAGTAAG
>CAZFYV010000043.1:0-17914 GCA_964523195.1 uncultured Pseudobdellovibrionaceae bacterium | reverse complement strand
AAGGCCAGGACCCAAAGATCGAGCTGGATTCATTGAGGCGGATGTCAAAGGCCCTCCTACGAGAGCACAAACTGAAACAGTCGCACCAATTGCAATTCCAGCCAACTCTCCCACGGCTCTGGAATCAGTGGCAACGCTGACGATAACGAACATCAGTGCAAAACTTAAAATAAACTCAATCGCAAAACTTCCAATCATATTCAAATGTGGGGTGGTAGCTCCGAAACTGTGCCCACTGTTCAAAATAAAGAAGTGGATCGTTGACGCTAGTAAAGCGCCTAGAAACTGCGCCATTAGGTAACCAAAAACTCGCGATCCTGGAAATTTCTTGATAACCCAAAAAGCGATAGTAACAGCTGGGTTAAAATGCGCACCTGAGATATGTCCTACTGCGTAGATCATAATCATAACAGTTCCGCCAAATACGAATGGAATTGTGGTTGCTGTTAATCCATTGATTTCGGCAACTATAACTGAGCCACATCCAAAAAATACCAGAAAAAAGGTACCTATTAACTCAGCAGTGTAGTGCGCCAGTTCATGTCTTGTTTTCAAAGGCTCGACTGACTGTGGATTATTTGAAGAAAGTGAAACAGGCATACTACATATCTATATTGCTTAATAGCGAATACAAGCAGTTTCCTTTAGCAAACCTAATCTTGACCAAAATGAAGCCTCTGAATCGACTAGGACTTTCAGATCTTAACGTCGGCCTCTATGGTTTCCTCCTCGGCCTCCACCACTACGAGGAGCCTGAGGCTTAGCCTCATTGACCGTTATGGGTCGGCCCTCAAAATCGCTACCGTCAAATTTCTGAATTGCAGCTTCCGCTTCATCATCAGTGGACATTTCAACAAAGCCAAAGCCCTTACTTCTTCCTGTATCTCTATTGATTATTATCTTTGCGGACTCGACAGTTCCACATTGTGCAAAATGTTGAGCAAGTTGTTGTTCTTCGATAGCAAACTGCAAATTGCCGACATAAAGTTTTTTAGCCATTTCGACCTCCAATAATAGCTGACTTCCGATTTAACTGATGAGGTTCATGGCCAATGGACGTGAATGCTTCAAATATTAACTAAAACAGAAACCAAAATTAACTTGAGAAAATTGTACCAAACAAAATTCGTTAAGAGAAATTGAAATCATTGTGCTTCTAGTTGAAAAATTACACCCTAATATTAATGCTTTATTTTGAAATGATAGTTTCGGTATGACTAGACCTGTTCTAGATTGTGCCGTTGATATATTTTTTTCTATGAGTTTCTGGGAACTTCTCTATTGCGTATCGAAGCATTGTTCTTGGCATTTTTTTGTAGTTAGACTTTAGAAAATTATCCAGTCTCTTAAAATCTTTCTTTCCACATTCCCTAAGAACCCAACCAACTGCTTTGTGCATTAGATCGTGTTTGTCTTTTAATAGAATTGTTGCAAGTTTGTAACTATCATCGAGGTCATTGTTTCGAATGAACCAAAATGTGCTAATTATAGAAATTCTCCTTGTCCAAAGGTCCTTCGATTTTGCCCATTTATATAGTATTGATCGACTTCTTTCTTCTAAATGAGGGCCAACTATCTTGTGACAAGAAACATCTACGATATCCCAGTTGTTAATGTACTTAAAATTTGCCGTGTAGAGTTTGTAGAGCTTAGTTCTTATGACATCGTCGCGACTCTTTGAGTACTGGTTGACTAAAATAATGACCGCAGTTAGTCGTTCTTCGTGGTATTTGGACTTTAGCAATTTGAGAATAGATGTCTTATCTAAGTCAAAAAATTCTTTAGCAACTTTTCTGAGCTCGGGTACTCGAATGCCAAGGAATAGATCTCCTTCACCATACTCTCCTTTACCAGTCTTGAAAAAAGATTGAGAATGATTGGCAATCTTTTTATTGGCCATTTTTCTAAGCTTCTTTTGTACTTCTAAACTCATTAGTGTTCCTTTAAATTCGTCTACGTGTAACCTAACATGGCAGAAATGATGAATAAGTTGTATTAAAAAAGAATAATAGCTACCCTTTTTTGTAGTGAGGGTATTTTGAATCGGCTTAATTTTTCACCTGAAGATATAGAATTAGATTTAGTTGAGATACCTGACTTGGATTATAGGCGGGAAAGTGTTCCCGAAAAGGGTGTTTACTTTTTTGTTGTTCGTTTTTCGGATGGGTTTTTGAAAAAGTTTGGATTCGTAGTGGGAGAAAAAGTATATACCTGCCTCTCAATTGATGAAAACGGTACAGAAGCTAGGTTCGACTGTGGGCTATGGGGATGGTATCGGAGAGGAATCATGAGTTCCTATGTTCCAGGCCATGAAGAAGGGGACCCTTCTGAAGAGTCAATTTCACCTGATAAATTTTTAAATTATGTAGTTAGAGAAACTCAGACTTGGTTTGGAGTAGTTTCTTCGGATTACTACGAAAGAGAGTCTTCGAAAAATTTAGTTGAACGAGCGAAAAAGCAAGACTTAAAAAAGAGAAAAATTTTAAACTATATTGTTATTATTATACTGATAATCGGAGGGGTTTATTTCATTATACAAAAATAAATCCGCACTTTTCAAGAATCTCCATGGTCCGTTCAATGGCCTTCCTTTCAACGAGTATATAGTCTGTGTCGAAAGTTGAAACAGCAAAGATACTTATCTTGTGTTCGGCAAGAGGAGCTGCAATTGAACTTAATATTCCCGTTAGCTGAAAATCTAGCTTGTCTTTGAATTTAAATAGTATCCAGCCTGCGTCTTTCTTGACCTCTTCTGGAATTAAGTGATCCTCACATACTATGGAGATTTCGTCTTCTGACTTAGATATTGAAAAAAAACGACTACTTAAATGCCATTGAGGGATAGCTGTTGATGGAGGAATTCTTGCGATTGAGTAAAGGCCATCTACAAGTGTTAATTTCACAGGTTTTGTGACTCCTCACCACGGTTATTTGCCAATATATTCAAACTTTTACTCATAATTACGCTCTCATAATTGGTGGAGTCCCAGTTCGCTTTATCAACTGTTCGGTAACCTTTTTTAGAATATAATTCGATTAAATGCTTGGCTTTCTCTGAGGTGTCCAGAGCAAGTTCGAGAGCTCCGTGTGATTTAGCATACTCTTCTGCAAAATTTAAAATCATACTACCGAGTCCGTTGCCCTGATAAATTGGTTTGACTGCAAACTGAGAAAAATAATAAACATCAGATTTCTGGTACCATGGACAACAATCCGTTGGGTCTTCTTTTATGATGGTAATTGTTGACACCAACTCATCATCTAAAAACCCTAAAAAAGATGCGCCTTTGTTCAATCGCTCTAGAGTTACATTTGAATCCTGGTGAGTTGCAACATATCTTAGCCCCATCTCCGCCAATGGTTTATAAGATTGGTGTAAGAGTTCTGTGACTTGGTCGACGAGTGCTATGTGTGACTCAGGATTAAATCTAACAAGTTGGAAGTGTGCCACATTACCTCTTTGCTTTGTTTACTTCTATCACGTTTTGAAGTTCTTCTTTGTCGTCAATATATTGGTTTAGAATTGATACGATGAACTCGGTTTTTCCTTCAATATAAGAATCAATATCATCAGTATACTTTTCAGCAAGTTTCTTTTTTAGATTGGCGTAAGTGTCACGGTCCCTTTTATTTTTGGAAAGGTGATCCCTAAGAATTAAATGATTTCTTAAGGCTGTAGAGCCCTCTATACAAACATATAGGTTGTGAGGAAATTCTGGATTTCTACAGGAAAATGCTTCACGATCCTTTATTCCCAAATCTCCTCGGTGAGAGTATCCAAGTTTTTCCAGAGTACTTATAACGTTTTTTAAGAGTTTTCGACTCTCGATCACTATATCTATGTCAATTACAGGTTTAGCAGATAAGCCATAGACAGAGGTGCTACCCACATGTTCCATACTGGTTGCGTACTGGCGAATATGCGGCCATATTTCTGATTTTAGTTTTGAAAACATTTGAGGCCAATCTTTAGAGTAGTCTGATATCGTTATCATGATCTTACGACTCCATTTCCCGCAATCACTTGGCCCGATTTAGCCTCCTGATAGCGTATAAAAATATTATTTGGCACCCCTAGAGACTCGCTTAAAACTCGAGCTGCCTCTAAAAGAGTATCTTCGATCTGCTGAGAGGTTTTGCCTTCAAAGCAAGTGAGTGTTGCGATTGGGGGGTGAGTGTTATCCGGCTGTTGAATTGCGCTTAACTCGCCTTCAACATACATACTCGGTTTAATATCTTCCCATATAGCCCAAACCTGATTTGGAGAACAACCATACTGCTTAGCGATCGCGAGAGTTGTCTTTTTGAGAGCTTGAGGGATGATTTCAGGGTTCTTTTGAGGCAAGCCTCTCACTTCTAGAATAGGCATAGTTTTTTATGTGACGTCTTGCGCCTTTTGTCAATCAATGACGGCTTTCCCTCTTTGAATAGGCATTCCAGCTCTCATAAAGTTTCTTTACAGGTCGAAATCGGAAGGTGGTTTTGCTGTGCCCAAATCTCCCACTCAGAAGCAGTTTTCTTTTTCATCAATAATGTGATTGTCTCTTCATCCCAATTTTCAATTTCTGGGAAATGACTCTGGAACAACTCCCTTAAATGGGGCTCCATCGGGCAAAAAGCTACATTTCCGCTTTTTGTCGGATATATGTTGTACCAAATATTATTGCCGCCGAGGATTCCAGTTTTTGTAGTGAGGCCATGTCTTAGGGGTGCTTCGCAGGCAATGGCCCCTTCTTCAAGGGGAACATTTAAAAAGCGAGTTGAGTCGCTAGGAGATAAAAGCATAGCTAGTGAATTAGAAACTATGATTTCGGAAGCTAGTAGATCTGATAGCAGTGTAGTTGGTAACGATATTCCTTCAATCAAGCCATGTCGACCTTGAAAATTTAGATCATGACCTGGCCAGCTTTCAAATGGCGGTCTAAACCCAGTTATTTCGATGTGTTTCAAATTTTCAAATTTGTCTAAAAACTCGGTTCCAAAAAGATTCAGACGAACCAAGCTTGATCTCTTTTGAGATGTAATAAAAAGATCTGCTTCGGTTAAAAGTTGATCCATTTTTTTTTGACCTGAATCTTCAGAAAGAAGAATTTGTTCGACTTGAAAGCCTTTGCAAAGTTCCGAGTAGTATTTAGGAAAAAACTTTTTAAGTGGGTCACCTTTTGGAGATTCTACCTTTGTAACCGATGCACCAAATTCTAGTAAACGTTTACAAGCTGAAGGGCCAGGAATGTTGTTAGCTAAAAGAACTATGTTTTTTGTTTTCAATGGCTGCATTGCAATAGCTTACTACGGCTTTCACATTATGCAAATTTCAGTTAGTCTTTTTTATATTTTATAAATGGGAGTCCGCTTTGGAAAATACAATAATTTTTGATCACGTGAGAACGCCCCGAGGTAAGGGGAAAGCTGGTGGTAGTCTATACAGTGTTAGGCCAGTGGCGCTTGGAAGTTTGGTGCTTAAAGAAGTTGTTGGCAGAAATCAATTGGACTCCAGTCAGATAGAAGATGTTGTTTTCGGATGTGTAACCGCAGTAGGTGAGCAAGGAGGTAATCTTGCAAAATCTGCAGCTATGGAAGCTGAACTTCATGAGAAAGTTTGTGGTGTTACGGTGAATAGATTCTGTGGGTCCGGATTGGAGGCCGTAAATCAGGCTGCTGCAAGAATTGCCAGTGGACAAGAAAAGCTTTTAATTGCAGGTGGGGTTGAGTCCATGTCTCACGTACCAATGATGTCCGATGGTGGGGCGTGGCCGACAGATCCAATTCTTGCGCAAAAGACAGGTTTTGTTCCGCAAGGAATCTCGGCTGACTTGATTGCTTCTTTGCGAGGGTACACCCGTGAGCAACTTGATGAGTTTGCTTTGAACTCGCATTTACGAGCAAGCGAAGCTTGGAAGGAAAAACGCTTTAATAATTCTATCGTAAAAGTTCAAGATTTGAACGGTGAGGTTCTGCTTGAAAGTGATGAAATGATAAGGGCTGACGCAAACAAAAATGCTCTCTCTGACCTCAAGCCTTCTTTTTTGCAAATGGGCAAAGAAGGTGGTTTTGATTCCGTAGCACTACAAAAATACCCTGAACTGGAAACGATTGAACACTTTCATTCTCCCGGTAATTCAAGTGGTATTGTCGATGGCTCTGCAGCTGTTTTGATTGGTGATAAAAGTTTTGGTGAAGCTCTTGGTTTGAAGCCTAGAGCAAAGATAAGATCCTATGCTGTCGAGGCGACCGATCCTACTATTATGTTAGTTGGTCCAGCGCCGGCTACAAGAAAAGCTCTCAAGCTAGCAGGATTAAGTATCGAAGAAATAGATCTTTTCGAAGTCAATGAAGCTTTCGCATCTGTTGTGCTAAACTTTATGGAAGAAATGAACGTTTCCCATGAAAAAGTAAATGTAAATGGGGGCGCGATAGCCATGGGCCATCCTCTGGGCGCAACAGGTGCAATCATTTTAGGTACTCTCTTGGATGAGCTTGAGAGGAGAGATCAGAAGTTAGGTGTTGCAACACTTTGTATTGGTGGCGGAATGGGTATAGCCACAGTTATCGAAAGAGTTTAGGAGAGATCATGTTTGAGTATACTTTAGATAATGATGGAGTTGTCACTTTAACTTTCGACATTAGGAACTCTTCCGTAAACGTCTTAAACTCTAGGTCTATCGAAGAATTTGCTGGAAACGTGAGCAAATTTATTAGCGATGAATCGGCAAAAGGAATGATCCTCACATCTGGGAAAGATGTGTTTTGTGCGGGGGCAGATTTAAAAGAACTGATGCCTTTAAGCAATGTTGATAAAAATATGCCATTGGTTAGAAAACTTAGTGGTGCTTTGAGACAGCTTGAAAAATGTAAAAAACCAGTTGTCGCGGCTATTAATGGGACAGCTCTAGGTGGTGGATATGAACTTTGTTTAGCTTGTAACTATAGAGTCGTGCTTTCGGACTCAAAGATTCGATTGGGGCTTCCAGAGGTTGGATTAGGGCTTCTGCCTGGAGCAGGTGGAACTCAGCGTTTGCCGCGTATGATTGGAATTAAAAACTCTTCAAGTTATTTGTTAGAAGGCAAAAAGCTAAATCCTCAAAAGGCACTTGAAGTTGGTTTTGTAGATGAAGTTGTTAGCAATTCAAAAGAACTAATTGCGGTCTCAAAAAAATGGATTTTAGCAAACACCGAGGTATCGCAACCGTGGGATCAGAAAAAATTTAAAATTCCGGGTGGAGCCGTACAGAGTCCACCTAGTTTTATGTTGTTCACTGCAGGAAATGCGCTTCTTCAAAAGAAGACTTTTGGAAACTACCCAGCTCCTCGAGCAATTATGAGCTGTTTGTACGAAGGCCTGCAATTAAATATGGATAGTGGTTTAGAAGTTGAACTGAGGTATTTCCAATATTTACTTGGAACCCCAGAAGCAACAGCGATGACCCGTTCGTTATTCTTCTCACTAACATCGTTAAATTCTCTAGAAAATCGCCCAAAAGTTGAATCAAAATTTAAGTGCAAAAAACTCGGAGTATTAGGTGCCGGCATGATGGGTGGTGGAATTGCTTACGCCGCAGCATCAAGAGGAATTCAAGTGGTTCTCAAGGACATAGATCAGTCTGTAGCCGACCAAGGTAAGTCTTATTCGCAGAAAGTATTGGAAAAGAGAGTAAAGAGAGGGCAGATAAGCGAAGATGATTTAATCTCAACAATGGGTCTAATTTCGGCAACAACAAAAGCTGAAGACCTAAAGGGGTGTGATCTCATCATCGAGGCAGTTCCAGAGAATAGGTCAATCAAAGAGGCAGTTATAAAGGAGGCTGAGAGTATGGTTTCTCCAGGAACCTTGATAGCTTCAAATACTTCAACTTTACCCATCTCGGGGCTTTCTGAGTTTGTCAAAGACCCCACTAATTTCATCGGAATACATTTCTTTTCTCCAGTTGATAAGATGCCTCTCGTTGAAATTATCAAAGGAAATGCAACTTCTGATATGGCCGTCGCTCATTCGCTAGATTTTATTAAGGATCTTAAAAAAACTCCTATTGTGGTAAACGATGGACGTGGCTTTTTCACCTCTAGAGTTTTTACTTCTTATATCAATGAAGGATTAGCCTGTCTTAAAGAAGGCATTTCCCCTGTTCTTGTTGAAAACGCTGGAAGGTCGGCAGGAATGCCCATGGGTCCATTGGAAGTTGCGGACATGGTAAGTATCGATCTTATCTATCATATCGTAAAACAAAACGAGGAAGACTTAAATGGTGAGTTCAAATCAGAGTCTGGTCAAGTCAGTCGACTATTTGTTGAAGATTTGAAACGTCTTGGTCAGAAAACCAAGATGGGCTTTTATGATTACGATGAAAGTGGGAAAAAAATTAAGCTATGGAAAGGATTAGAAGATCATTTTAAACCCTCTTCTGACCAGCCGAGTATTGAAGATGTAAAAGAGCGTCTAATGATGGTTCAAGCTGTCGATGCCTGTCGAGCATTTGCAGAGGGTGTGGTGACTGACCCTAGATCCGGAGATATTGGGTCGATTATGGGTTGGGGTTTTCCTCCATACACAGGAGGAGTTTTCTCTATGATTAATACTTTAGGTACTCAGAGATTTGTTGAGATTTGCAGTTCGCTGAGCAAAAAACATGGAGATGCTTTTCAGCTGCCAGACTCAGTACTCAAAATGGCTGAGAAAAATGAAGGTTTCTATGCTTGATAGGCGAATCTACAGTGATGAACATTTACAGTTTAAAGAAAGTGTAAAAAAATTCATAGACGATGAGATCGCACCTAACTATGACTCTTGGGAAAGAGACGGTAGAGTTCCAAAATCACTATATTTAAAAGCTGGTCAATATGGGTTATTGTGTGCTGAACACAATGCTGATTTTCTGTATTCTAATATAGTTACTGAAGAATTAAACTATCGTGGGTTTATGAGTGTATTTTTTGCACTCCATAGCGATATCGTATTTCCTTATATCGCTAACTTGGCCCATGCAGAAAAGAAGTCTCCATGGGTCGACTCTTCCATTGCTGGTAGGTCAGTCTTAGCTTTAGCTTTAACAGAGCCTGATTTTGGATCTGATCTTGCGCAAATTAAAACTAGAGGAGATGTTAGTGATGAAGGGATTATCATTAATGGCTCGAAAACCTTTGTGAGTAATGGTCAGATAGCTGACTTATTTGTGGTAGCTGTTCGCACCAATCAGGAAACATCTAGACCCCATGATGGAATATCTCTCGTTGTTGTTGAAGGAGATAATCCAGGTTTAAAGCGTGGAAGAAATTTAGAAAAGATAGGATTAAAGGCCCAGGATACTTCTGAACTTTTCTTTGAAGATTGTAAGGTTCCTAGAGAAAATTTACTAGGAGAAAAGGATAAGGGATTTTCCTATCTCATGGAAAACCTCCAGCAGGAAAGGTTGGTCATAGCTATTGGTGCATTAGCTGCGGCAAAAGGCTGTCTGGATATTACTAAAGAGTATATTCGATCACGATCTGCCTTTGGTAAAAAAGTTAGTGAGATGCAGAATACAAAGTTCGCCATGGCTGAAATGGAAACTGAGATACAGATCGGACAGTCCTTTTTAGATGATATTGTTACTCGCCATATAGATGGAGAAAATTTAGTAACTGAGATGAGTATGGCAAAATATTGGATAACAGATCTACAAGGAAAGGTTGCGGATCACTGTCTTCAGTTACATGGTGGTTATGGTTTTATGACCGAATATTTAGTCTCTAGATATTATGCTGATGCCAGAGTTCAGCGTATTTATGGGGGAACTAATGAAATCATGAAAGAACTTATTGCTCGAAATACCTTATGAAAATTCTCGTCATTAATTTTATCTTTTGGTTGCCATCATTTTGCTTAGGTATAGAAAACCAATTACCCCCAATTTTTAAATCTTATCCTATTAGAGGGATAGATGTCTCTCATCATCAGGGAAATATTGATTGGAGTAGGGTTAGTCGGTCTCGCTTTAAGTTTGCTTATATTAAAGCTACTGAAGGGGGGAGCTTTAAAGATAAACGATTTTTGAAAAATTGGCTTGGAGCATCCTCAAACGGAGTTATTGTCGGGGCTTATCACTTTTTCACATTTTGTAAATCAGGTGAAGAGCAGTTCAAGAATTACAAAAATGTGGTTCCAGTAAAAGATGGAATGTTGGTGCCTGCGATTGACCTGGAGTTTAAGGGCAACTGTAAAAGGCGACCAAGTAGAAAAGAGATGATAGCCGAAGTAGATTCTTTTGCCCGTGGAGTAAAAGACCACTACAGGGTCGATCCCATTTTGTACGTTACAAAGGAATTTTACGAGGCTTATCTCAAGGGTCTCAATTTCAAATATAAGTTATGGGTTCGTAGTTTGCTGTTAAAGCCCGACTTTCCGCCAAACAAAGACTGGGTATTCTGGCAGTTTACGAACAAAGGAAGAATTGACGGAATCAATGGGAATGTTGATATCAATGTCTTTAATGGATCTATTGAAGATCTCAGTAACTATAGGATTAAGTTAACACCATAGTCCTGAGCTAGTTGGATTATTGGATGTGTCAAAGTTGATTTTATATTTAGGTGTAAATCATTTTCGTTTAAATTGATATTTCAAGCAGATAAACCGTTCAAATCTGGTGGCAAATGAGTTCCGATGAAGATGATAATTATAGGTTCAAGTATCAAAACTCTCTGGTTTTAGATCATGATGCTCATTTCCAGGAATGGCCAGAGTGGATCCAAATGGAAGCCAATGTTGGGGCTTGGACATTTAACATTGAGACTCAGGAAGTATGGTGGAGTTCTCAGGTCTTAAAAATTTATGAAGTGGAAAAAGGTCCAATTGCTGATTCTAGAAAGTACTTTGGCGAAAAAGGAACTGAGAAGTTTACTGACCTGATGACAAAGGCCATAACTAACAGTGAGGGGTGGGATATAATTCTTCCATTTCTCTCGGAAAATAAAAATGAAAAGTGGGTTAGATCTACTGGTCATGTTGTTGAAGATAATGGTAAGCGAGTCATCCATGGTACTTTTCAAGATTTGACGTCCTGGTACTCTGCTCTCAAATCATTCGAAGAACTCGTAAAGTCTTCTCCAGATTTTATTCTTAGAATTGATAATAATCGGCGAATTGCATTTGTTAACAAAAGTATCCCAGAGAAAGATCCCTCAGATTTTATCGGCTTAGATTTTCTAGAACTTGTTCCCGAAGAGAATAAAGAAATAGCTAGAAAAAAGTTTGAGGAATGTATTCGTAAGAAGAAAGTAGTTTCATATGAATCCCAAGGAAATACTGAATACGATAAAGATGAATGGTATTCAAACCGTATGCAGCCTGTGGTTCTAGATGATGAAGTTCATTTTGTTAATATGACTGTATCCAATATTACAGAGAGCAAAGAAATCCAACGCAGAGAATTTGAGCAAAAAGCTATCAACGAGCATCAGTCACGTCTTGCTCTTGTGGGTGAGTTGAGTGCAAGTATCGGTCACGAGATAAACAACCCATTAACCATCTTGATGGGAAACCTGAATATACTTGAAAAAGAGATTCAAAAATTAAACGTAGACTCGGGTAATTTAGGTAGACTGGTTGAAACCCAAAGAATTGCGGCCCAGAGAATCAGTGATATTTCAAATGGTCTCCGCTCTTTTGTGAGAATGCAGAAAGATGAGATTAAATGTGTGGCTCAGGATGCGATTAACAACACGATGTTGTTAACTCAAGGTTTTTATGGAAAAGAAGGGATCGATATTAGTTTAGAAGATTTAACGTCTGGAGATGTAGGTGTAATGATTCCATCTGGATCCTTGCAGCAGATAGTATTAAACCTTATGTCTAACTCAAGAGATGCTTTCGAGAATCAAAAAACAAAAAAAATCGACATTAGATTAAAAATTGAAAAGGATTTTTTACATATTTCAGTCTCTGATAATGGGCCAGGAATTCCTCAAGAAATTGTTAATGAGATTTTTAACTCTTATATGACCACAAAAGAAGCAGGAAGAGGAACAGGTATTGGTCTAAGTATTTCTAAAAAACTTGCCTCTCAACATAGGGGGGACTTAACTCTTGTATCGACTGGTAAGGAAGGTACAACATTTTCCCTGGAGCTTCCAATAGTGAAAGTCGATCAAAATCACCAGATGACTAGTAGCAGTTTTAAAATCCGACCGATGAAAACCCTTTTGGTCGATGATGAAAAAGATATTTTGAATATTCTTAGTTATGATTTGGAGGACCATGGTTTCGATGTGGTGACAGCTGATAACGCAATACTCGCCCTGGAATACTTAAAGAAGGGTGATATAGATCTCGTCATTACCGATATTAAGATGCCTGAAATGAGTGGAACACAATTGATTCAAGAGATTGAAAATACTAAGTCTATTAAGAAACCACATATTCTTGTTTTAAGCGGAGCTGTTCCCGAAGATGTTCTTAAAATGAAAGAAACCGGAAGAGTTGACCAGATACTTAACAAACCATTGCACTTTGAGGATATCGCTCGGGCAATTGAACAGATTCAAGGTAATTAACGTTGGATGTTTGGACTAATTGATTTCACTGATGATTTCGTCTAGTTCTTCACTAAGATTTGTATCTTTCAGTCTAAGTTTTGCCGAGTTAATAATCTCATATTCCAAATTGACTCTCTTCTGAGCCATTTCCAAAGCGATCCTATTTGGGTGATATGCCAGTCCAATTAGAATTGCATTTTCAACTGCTCTACTCGATGATCCAAAGCTATCAAGAAGCCAAATTAGTGAAACTTCAATCCCTTTTGATGATTGGTTTTTCTCGTTAAAATGGAAATGCATCCCAAACATTTCGTCATAGACAAAGGATAGTTTTTCTCCATCAGTTAGCTCGTTGCTTTCTAGAAGATCTGCGAGAAGTTGTGTTCTTTCTTTATTTTTATTGCTAGAAAAGAGGGCTTCAAGTTGGTCCTTTAAGCTTTCTAAATACTCCTCTCTATCACTCAAAAATTCTAAATCATGCTCGGTTTCTTCTAGATTGATATCCATCTCGAAGTTGAAATCCTCTTGAGGTTCTTCAAATCCCATAGAATTTTTGTAATTAGAGGCTCGCAATTTATTTTCTCGAAAAACTAAGGCATTTTTTTTATTTTCTATCTTAGTATCTGTTGAATCATTATTCGAAAGTGTAGGCATCGACTCAGGTTGGTGCGAGTCGATGCCCATAATAGAGGTGATAGTGATTGTTAATAAAATAATACTTAATGAGAATACCCAAAAACGTTTCATGTTAATCTCCTAAGTAATTAAAAGTTTAATGGCTACCTATTTTTACAATTGATGTAAACTTCCCCAACACGCCATAGTTGTTTTTTCTTTGGGTTTCTAACGCTTGCATTTATAAGTGACCCAAGATTTGCAGATCTGCATGCGTTTTTGTATTGTGGACCCAGTTGTCTTTTAATTACATTGAGAGACTTGTTTCCTACAAATAGGTATTTCAGTCTTATCGTTGAATATGATGATTTTTTTGTTACTCCTGTCTTAATCATATAAGGATGAACTTTATCAACATCGATCATCTGTTTTGCAGAAGCTGTAGAGCTAAAAAAGATTAATCCAAAAGTGATTGCTATAACTAAAATTTTCTTCATTAGTGACCCCCCCGAGTACTAGTTTCTATTTAGTTTGAAGCCTTGTGTGCTTCCATGTACTCATCATCTCAATTGGGAGAGGGATAAAATAGTTATCTATGCGTTACATAAAATATTCGTAATATCAGAGGTTTATAGGCTATTCGTCGTATAAGCACTCGAACTTAAGAGTTGTTCCAGTGGCTTGAGGTTGGTGTTTTATGCCAGGAATTAAATTCTTATTGGATTTAGACTCACCAAAAAGCGTTTCATATGCCCTTTGAAATTTCGACTTTTTTAAATCGCGTTCTCTTTTTTCAATTATCTTTTGAGCGACCTCATAGCCAATATTAATTGGATAATTAGGGTTATTGGGAAAGTCTAATTCTTTTCCTATAGGTACTTCCCAAATAACTTTAGACCCTTTTGTTAGCTTTGATAAAGCTACAGTGTTCTCAGATTTTTGACCACTAAAAGCTTCATAGGCCTTTTTGACCTCCGAGCAGTTTTGTAGAGGAGGGTCTTTATATACAAAATAAGCCAAAATCCCTAAGACTATAGATATTGATATAATTGCGAAAAAGATCTTTTTCATAACTAGCTTAGTAGACGTTCTTTTCTATCTTTATTTAAACACAAAAATAGATAGATCCCGCCTGTAACAAACATTAGGATAGAGTAAACTCCAGCAGGGATCATCATTTCTTGATTATTCATAAATGTAATGGCAATCGTCACGGCAAGTGTTCCGTTTTGAAGTCCACATTCAAATACGATAGCTCGGTTTTGCGCCTTTTTTAAATTTAGCATCAATGAAACAAGATAAGCTAAACCCATTGTTGCTATATTTAATAGTAGGGTAAGCGGGCCGACTGCGAATAATGAGCTGACAAGCAAATCCCATTCTTTTACGATAGCTGCAAAGATAATTATAACAAAAAATACAGTTGCTATTGTTCTAGCTTTAGGTTCGAACCTTTTTGTAAAGCTAGGTTTCTTTGATTTGACAAACATTCCAATGAGCACAGGTAATGTAGTGATAAGAAAGATCCCAACAATAGTTTTCCCTATCGGTAAAGTTACTGTGCTGCCTTCTTCCATAAAATTCGATAAACCTAAATTAATGATAAATGGAATTGTGATTATGCTCAGCACACTGATAATGGCCGTCAATGAAATAGAAAGTGCGGAGTCGCCTTTTGATAAGTGTGTCATTAAATTTGATGTAACTCCACCCGGGCATGCCGATATAAGGATCAAGCCTACCAATATACTAGGTTCTACATCAGCCATTGATTGCCAAGACATCGCTAAGCCAAATGCTATCGCCGGTAACACCACTACCTGTAAGATAGTTCCGGCAAAGAATGCTTTTGGGAATTTGCTCACTCTTTTAAAGTCCTCAATGGTTAGAGTAAGACCCATGGAAAACATGATAAATGCAAGGCTTAATGGAAGAACGACTTGAGTAATTATATAAATTCCTAACGCTTAGATTTATGTTATTCGCAAAAATCAGTTTTTTACAAGGGGATTGTTGGATTGATATTGGAGAATCTGTTTACCATTTTTAATTCGAGAGAAGTCCCTATTTAGACTCATTCCCAGTTTCTCAAGAACTCGAATCGATGCCGCATTATCATCGTTGACTATAGCTACAATTCCTTCTTGGTTTAAATCCTCAAAACCGTGTTGAATTAGTTTAGCACCTGCTTCGGTTGCTATGCCTTGGCCCCAGTATCTCCTGGACACCATAAAGCCCAATTCAGGAACTTCAAATTCCGTCATTTTCAACATAAACCAAGCAACGCATTTTTTTGCACTCGGGTCTTCAACACACCAAACTCCATAATCAGTTAGTACTTCACGGGTCCACCGATTTAAACATGCATTTATTGCGTCGTCTTCCTGGGGCTCTTTGAATCCCGTATTTTTCATGACTTCTGGATCTGACATCATTTCCTTTAAGCCATCAAAGTCACTTTCTAGAAATGGCCTTATGATAAATCTATTGGACCTAAGGGACTTCAGAGTTTTTCCTCCTTTAGACTTAGCTTATAGTCTATATACGATCGAAAAGGTTAGCAAATCGAAAGTTTTAATCCAAACTAAATGATCTATATGATAAAAGTTTTTTCTACATAGGAGGATTAGTGGCGAAAAAAGTTGCGGAGACTATTGCTGAGGGATAGTTAAATGTTTATCAAAGATCTCCTTTAGTTTCCCTGAGTTCTTCAAATTAGAAATCCACTCGTTGATAAACTCTTTAACGCCAATTTCTTTTGGAATCATAATAGCGATATTGTGCATTGATTCTTTAAATGGCTGATCTTTAAAACGGCAGATTTTACCTTTGTGAATTTGAGTTAATATATCGACCTCGATAGAGTCGCTTATCATAATGTCAGCATTTCCTTCTAATATTTCATCAAAGACCGTTTTGTTGTCGGTATGGAGGATAATTTTCGCTTTCTTAATTAATTTACGTGTGAACTTTTCGTTTGTGCCACCTGGATTGACAATAAATTTAACGTTTTTTTGATCCAAATTTTTAATGTCCTTAAATCTTTCAAGATCTTTGCATCGACCAAATGGCACTTTTCCGCCCATATGATATGGTTTTGAAAAATCTGCAATGAGTTCCCGTTGAGAAGTTTGGGTAATGCCGCTCAGAGCAATATCAAATTTTTTGGCTTTAAAATCATTCATTAGGCTCGGCCAAGTAGTATCAACAATTTCTAATTTTACTCCTAGCTGATCTGAGAGAAGATTCATCAGATCGATATCTATTCCGCTATAGGTGTCTCCAGAAATCGATTTATATGTGAAGGGCTTATAGTCTCCTGTCGTACCGACTCTTAAAACCTTCTTGGTTTTAATATTCGATAGAAATTCCGAGTTTTCTTTTTTTGTGCATCCTAGAGCAAATGTGATGAGAATCGTAGTGTAGAGTAAAATAATTTTCAAAAGAGACCTGCCTTAATTTGTCTTATTAGTTGTTTGGCTTGGTTTTTTAAAGCTGGACTAATTTTTCTCCAGTCTTCATCTTCTATAGCTCCAATAATTGCGGCAAAAGCGTTCAGATTTAATCTATGGGGAAAATACTCGCAGTATTTTATACAAAATTCCTCCCATCCAATTTCTTCAATTTGATCGAGGTACTTAAAGCCAAGTGTTTCCATTTCGGCGGCTGTTTGCGGGCCCAAGTTTCTGGCATCCTCTAGTTTAACTCTATTTGTTTTCACGTGCTTTTACTCTTTCTTGAAGAATGGCATCAACTAATACTATAATCTATTTGGTTTTAAGATAAGGAAAAAATTTTGAGTATTCATATATCTAAAGGTGATCAGTCTAAATACGGGTCCAGGGATTGGGCTAGAATAATAAACTCTCTCAGCGGTTTTAAAAGCGCGAACTTAGTGGGAACTATTTCCCAAAAAGGAGTGACCAACTTATCAATTGTGAGCTCAGTTGTTCATTTGGGTGCAAACCCTCCTTTGCTTGGTTATATTTTGCGCCCTCATAGTGAATCTTCTCCGAGGCATAGTTTCTTAAATATTCTCGAAACTAAGGCCTATACTATTAATCACATATCCAGTTCCTTTTATAAAAAAGCCCATCAAACGAGTGCACGATTTCCCATGGATGAATCGGAATTTGATGGGTGTGGCCTAACTCCGGAATTTTATGACGGTTGTAATGCTCCCTTTGTTGAGGAATCCGAATTGCAAATTGGTTTAAATTTGGTAGATGTTTTGGAGATTAAGCAAAATGGTACAAGACTCATTGTCGGGGAAGTTCAGGATATTTATATTAAATCCGATGTTTTAGCTAAAGATGGTTATATAAATATTGAGGCCTTAGAAACAGTATGTGTTTCGGGTCTTGATAGTTACCATACTACGAAACGCCTTGAGCGACTGTCCTATGCAAAACCTCACAGCCCAGTAAAGGCTTTAGACTCTGAGGGAAATGTTGAGGAGTAAAGAATGGATTTAAAATTACCTTATAATATGGATCGAAGTTTACGAATTTCTATCGAAACGGAAAATCTGGACTGGATTGAATCTCCGAATCCGCAGGTATTGAGGAAACCACTTGAAAGGGAAAAGGAAGAATCTGGTCAGGTTACAAGCGTTGTTAAGTACCAACCAGATTCGTTTTTCAAGGCTCATACGCACCCTTTAGGAGAGGAGATCTTTGTACTTGAGGGTGAGTTTGCTGACGAAAATGGTAGATACCCTAAAGGGTCATACCTGAGAAATCCTCCAGGTAGCTCGCACAGCCCATTTAGTGAAAAGGGTTGCGTAATTTTT
>CAZFYV010000042.1:0-17996 GCA_964523195.1 uncultured Pseudobdellovibrionaceae bacterium | reverse complement strand
TATGAAGATCGACGGGTTTAAGGCTGCGGTCGAAGCTCTAACAGGCTTGGATGAAGCCAGTCAAAATCGAATAATTCTGGAGATCGCAAAGAGCGATCCACAAATGGCTGAACGACTCAGACAAGGGCTTTTTACATTTGAACACCTAGCAAATTGTAATGTCTCGGGAGTTCGCGAACTCCTTGGTCAGACAAATGAAAACGCATGGTCTATTGCATTGAGAGGTGCTTCGATGGATGTTCTCGACAAACTTAAAGAGAGTATTAGCCAGAGACACTATCAACGAATTATTGAACAGATGGAGAACATTGGTCCTCAAAAAAAATCTATAATCAATCAAAGTCGAGATGAAATTATGACGGTGGCCAAATCCCTAAAAGAGGAAGGTAAACTTATCATCCTTCAAAATTCAGATGACCCGATGGTTTAAATCTTAGCCGTATTACTAGAAACTGCATTATCCCGGAGAGCCTCACTCGGAGTTAAATATCGGTATTTACGAGTGGACAACCAAGCTGCAACTAAACAGAAAGCGAGAGACAAAAACACAATGGTTGATATCTGTATTGGATCAACTTTCGCTGGGATACTGGAGTCGTAATAGATATCTGGCAAAATTCCCGCAGAGTACTTATCAACGACAAAACAGACAACGAGGCCAATTCCGAGACCCAAAACTAATCCTAAGCTAGAAAGAATGAGCCCAAGTCGCATGAACATGCCACGTGTCTTTTGCAAGGAAAGGCCCAAGGCCATAAACACACCCATATCACGTTTCTTCTGTGTCATGAGTAAAACTATAACGGTAATAATCGAAAAGCCTGCGATCAATGCACTCATACCTAAAAGAAGTCCAACGATAAACCGCTCCATCCACAAGGCAAAAAGCAAACTAGAATTTCGCTCTTTCCAAGTCGAAACTGTGCCGCCCATTGCTTCTAGTCGTTTCTTTAACGGACCAATATTTTCAGGATCTTTGACTCGAACTTCAAAACCCAACTCACGACTTGCCGTATCCCTGAGTCGGTAAAAGCTTTTTCCCCGATGATAGTAAATCATTTTTGAATCATGATCCCCATAATTGGAGTCAATCACTCCTCGAACAGTTAATGTTTCAAAAGGAGGGATTTCCCCTGGTGGCAGAAGAAGACCTTCAGGAGGAACAATCGTGAGCTTATCCCCTTCAAAGACATTGAGTAAATTGGCCAAGTCTAATCCCATTAAAACTTCACCGGGTCGCAAATCAGAGTGTAACTCGGGTGTATTTTCAGGGCTTAAATCACCTTTCAAGCCACCTAGCTTTCGAGCCACGCGCTCAGTTTCAGTCAGAATAAAGTCCATCGACTCTTTATCCACTCCTCTGGCAATGGCCGCATGAACAATGCCATCTATGGTCCTTAAAATTACGTCCTGGGATTCCATGACAAAAACCTTGGTATCCGGCTGCTCTTTCAGGAACTTATGGATGGGATGTTTTAGATACTCCTTGGCTCTTGTTTCTCCTTCGAGTGAAATCACCAAATGAGGTTCAATGGCGAGAAGGCGGTCTCGTAGCGACCCCTGGAAGCCATTCATGACGCTGATTACAATAATAAGGGAAGCGACACCGATCGTGACACCTAGAATACACAATCCTGCTACTATGCGAATCAATGATCCAGATCTTCTGGAGAATAAAAAGTGCTTAAAGAGGTCTAACGACAGCATTCTGCCATTTAATCACCGAAGATTTTTTTTGACAACCATTGCCAGAATGTAACTGATTTCTTTACTTTTTCTGCAGGGCGTTCAATCTCGGTTCGAGCAACACGCATAAGCTTTTCAGTTTCACTCATACCCCACTCATTTTGCAGAGACCAAGGAGACAGGAGATTGCCTCGTAGAGTTTCACGCATTTCATGATTGAGATCCTCAGTGTGAGAAATGACTTCCATGGCCTGCTTTATCGCCTGATCGTTTGGCTCTCGGTCAAATCGAATGATTTCACTAGCGCCCATATCAGCCGCATGCTCTATCTCTTCGATAACCATACCCGTTTTCACTCCATCCAATATATTCCATTCGACAATTTGACCGAACAGAGAGAGCTGCTGCTTTATAAGCCGATCCTTTTGATCCATAAACAAGAAGAGATCAGCATCAAGCTTAGAGTGATACCATTCACTTTTTATCTTCTGATTCTCGGCCTTAATATACTTGGTCGAGACCTCTTTGAGAGATTTCCCAAGGGTCGAAGCATTGTAAAATGGCGGGGCTTTTTTTACGGCTTGGCTCATTTATTCGCTGGCTTCCTATTCTTTGCTTCTTCTTCTCTAACATCTTCAGATGCACTTCTCAGCATCCAAGTTTTCTGAAGTGCTTTTAACAAGACCACGGTTTCATTTAGTGCCTCAATTGCACGTCGCCCTACGGCCGGTACCTCTGGAGCAACTTCCTTAAGCATTGGGAGGAAAACTTGTAGTTCTCCAGTGATTTTCGCCAAATTCTTTGTTACCTCTTTTAAATCCTTCCCCAGTTCTGGAGCATCTTCAGCAAAGGCAGGAAGTATTTGATTAATCTGTTCTGATGTTTTTTGCAAATCAGCGAGAGTTTGAACCAAAACTTTATCTCGATTGAGACCTCTAGACAACCGAGACACTTGAACACTCATTGTGTTTAAGTTTTGCAATGTGGGCTTAAGCTGATCGTAAATTTCAACGAGATTTCTGGTTCTTTCTTTATCTAGTAGGGAATCCGCCACATACTTGAGGTTTTCCAGTAAATCGGTCAGATTGTTCATAACAGGACCCAGCTTTTTACCACTCATGAGATCCATAATATCCATGGTAGACTCTGAAGGAAGTTCGGCAGATGCGACAATTGACTCTTTGCCATCCGAACCGACAGAAACATCAATAATTTTTTCACCAATAATGAAAGGCCTAACAACTCTCACTACTGAGTCTTTTTTAATTCGCTTAAAGTATCTTTTCTTAACCTCAAAATGAACAAGGATTGAATTGTCTGTTTTCAACTCGATATCTGTGACACTACCAGCTTTCAGTCCAGCCATTTGAACTTGTGTTCCTATACGAATTCCATCAGCATTCTTAAGAGTTGTTAGAACTTCAATCTTTGTTTCTAGCCAACCTCGCTTTATCGCTACACCTACCGAACTAGCAATTGCTCCCACAATGGCAGTAACAACAAAAATGCCCGCTATTCGTTCATATTTATTAAACTTTACTCTCATAGTCCGCTCACATTGTTCATTGGAAGGTTCCTATAAATTATTGATTTTTTAGTGATCTCTATCTCGGAAGTCGCCAATAACTCTCCAAAACTTCGTCTTCGAGCTGAGAAAAATACATGTCTCAAACCCCAAAACTGCCGAGCAAGTTTGATGAGCCTTATGAGTTTTTTGAGCTGAGCTACATCCATTGAATCGTCGGGATCATCAAGTACGACCATCTCAGGCCGCATAATAAAGGCTCTGGCCAATAAAGCGCACTTTCTAATACTAGGGGTAACATCAGCCGGTCTTTGATTTGCAAACTCTCCAATCTCAAAGAGATCCAACAATTCTTGACCAAATCGATTCGCCTCTTCGGCAGATTCAATCTCGTGATACCTTACCGGCAAAACAACATTTTGAAGCAAAGTCCTGTTACTTAGTAATCCACCATTATCAAATCCATAGCCGATTTTCAGGCGGTAAGGCAGAAACTCCTCAAACGACATATCCGAAATATTCAAATCATTTAGAAAATAGTTACCATCATTAGGGGAATAAATACCAGCCAGAAGCTTTAAGAGACAAGTACGCCCCGGATCACCTTTACTTGTGATCCAAACATTCTGATCTGTGGGAAACCAACAATCCAAGTTTTTAAAAAGAGAATCTTGGCTTTCAAAGCCAAAACTAACTCCCTTAAACTCGATATAGTCGATTGAAAACCCTTTTTCTTCCATCTAAAGCAACCCTAATTTTGATAATTGGTTAAGGTAAAATAGTCCGCTCACAACAATGTTAAAAATCACGACAAAAACAATACTGTTAATCACTGCTTTTGTTGTTACCTGAGGAATCTCATGGGGACTCTTCTTTACAAGAAGGCCCTGATAGCAAGAAACAACAAATATAATCATTCCACTAAACATATTCTTAAGAAAAAATAGAATCACATCTTCGGATGCAAAAGCATTCGCCAACGATTCGGTATAAAAACTAAAAGGCATATCTTGAACGAGTCGAGTTAAGAAAAAACCACCAAAAAGAGCTATAACATCAAAATAAAATGCTAAACAAAGAACACTAACTACTCCCCCAAAGATTCTCGGGAATACAATATAACTCAATGGGTTTATTCCCATTGACTCTAGTGCTTCGATTTCTTTGTTTACGCGCATTGAACCAATTTCAGAGGCGACGGCTGTTCCAGACCTAGCAATCACAAGCAGAGCTGTAAACAAAGGTCCCAACTCTCTAACAATGAGGATCACCATTAGGTTACCTATGTAAGAAGCATTTCCAAAATAAGATAGCTGAGCATTGAATTGCAGGACCACAACACCACCGGCCCCTAATGCCAAAGCAGATACCAAAGGAAGAGCCTGGAAACCAGTAAAGTAAATCTGTGCAGAAACCACACTGATGATGGTGCGAATACCTTGAGCTTGATCGGAGATTGTCGCTCGAAGACTCAAATACACCATAATGAAAACCTGATAGGTATACTTCAGGTTTCCAATGACCTTTGCTCCAATGTCATCTACGAACGTAAACACACAAAACTCCTTAGGTATTTATCGGAATTTTATGTTTAATTATGCCCTCGACCTCGGGTGAGAAATACTAGAACCGGCCTAGCCTATCGCCTGGTATCGTAGGCCCAAATTGAGTAAAAAAGAGACTTCACGCTTTCAGAAAACAGATTCATGCGTGTTGGCGGATAACCCATGCCTATGGTGGCTCTCGGGTAAATTTCAATTTCTGCAGGAAAGGAGGCTTTAAAAGTCTTTAAAGACCTGTACATATGCAGGTAAGAGGTAACAAGAATTATGTTACGACAATTAAGAGCTTCCCCTATCGACAAAGACTGTTCGGCATTTCCAAAAGTCGATTCCGATCGCCTCTCTAAAACCACATCGTCTTTTTCTACAGTTCCATAATAATAAGCGTTTGGAAAAATCTGCTCAAAACCACTCTTGGGATGAACCCCAGAAACTATAAGTTTTTTTACCTGGCCTTGAGCTAGGAGGTCCATACCTTCATTAAGGCGATTTGGACCACCCGTTAAAACCACAGCGCAATCTGCTTTAACATCCTCTGTCCAGCTATTGAGATCTTGAGATTGAATTCGATTCGCTTCTCTTAAAACAAACCAAAGCATTATCAAAAAGAATCCAAATGTTGCGACAATCAGAATGCGCTTACGACTCATAAAAAGTTAAAACCTTCGACAGAGAACTTCCACTTCTACATTAACACCTTTAGGAAGTTCTTTCACAGCAACACAAGACCGTGCAGGAGGCTCTTCATCAAAGTATTTAGCATAAACTTCGTTTACTTTTGCGAAATCACTCATATCAGTTAGGAATATAGTTGTTTTAACGATGTTTTTGAAATGAAGGTCACTGGCAGTTAACACAGCTTTTACATTCTCCATTACAATTCGTGTTTGTTCAGAGATATCGCCAGTAAAGACTTCACCACTTTCAGGAATGATAGGGACTTGGCCAGAACAAAAAATTGTTCCGTCGATTTCTACCGCTTGAGAATAGGGACCAACAGGTGCTGGAGCATTCTTTGTTTCAATGATCTTTTTCATTGTATGTCCTTTCAAAATTTCAAACCATCTGTCTAAAAAAAATGGACCTCTTTGACAAGGTCCATTTCGTCACTTCCCATTTGAAATACCAATTACTTCTGCGGCTCGTCAACCTCAAAGGTACCTGTCACGAAGTTTACTGAAAGCTTGGCATCTGGATCATCTTCACTGAACTCAATTTCAGGTCCAAAGAAAATTGCATTGCGAGCAGGATCATAAGTCCACCCAATCAGTGGGTCATTAGGGATCTGCTGAGCACCATAACTAACTTTGATCGTCTCAGGAACAGGTGCCTCTCGTAAATAAAAGTATTTTCCGACTCGTCCTACGATATCATTGGCAAGCTCAGCCAATCTTTTACCAAAGTTGAGATCGCAAAGACTAAAGTAGTCTCCACCTTTAGCTAAGCTCAAAAAAGTCATGATTCGGTCTGGCTCTGGTTCTCCACTTCGATCACAGCTATCACCTCGTGGAATAATAGCTCCGTAGGCTAGCACTAAATCTTCTTTGCCGCCTTTTGTATCCACTAAAAATCTATGAAGATCTTGAGCCGACATGTTCCCTTGATCATCGGAGTCTGTAAGAAAAATAATCGCCAAATAAGCATTTCTTCTAAAAAACCCTGAGTTTCTGCCACCTGGCTGAGTCAAGTTTGGTGAATGAGCCATACGAATAACATCTAGAAAGATCTCAGTCGCATCTCCACTTGTACCAACCATCAAATTTTCTTGAAGTTTAAGCAATCCATCTGGAGTATTTTTATCCACAAAAGGAGGGAAACCAGCTAGATTTCCTCCGCCAGAGTTTCGAGTAGAACTGAAGTCATCTGATGAAGTAATCACCCCAAAGTGATACTCTAAAAGACTATTCGAATCTAAATTATCGACAAATGTTCGAATTCCGTTGGCAAGGTTTGTTTGGTGAGTCCCCATACTTCCAGAGTCATCAACTACAAACAATATGTCGACTTGAGGAGTAAAGAATTCTTGCCCTTTCACATCGCCTTTAAAGACTTTCTTTTTAAACTTAGGCTTTGGAATCAATTTCTCAGACGCAGGACCATCACAGGCACTCATGCCCAGTACTATTCCCAAACCAAGAACTGAAAGACCTAAAAATCTAAATAATTTCATCTTCCCCCCTGGGCCTAGCGAGCTGCCGCTTTAGCCTGACATCCTTTTTTAATATCCACTTTGAAGTTTGAAATTTCATCAAACCAAATTTCACCTTCAAACGGGAAAGAAAGAGCATCTGGAGATTTACTGCCAGTACTACCTTTCTTTACATCTTGTTTCTTAGAGCTTGCTGCAATCACTCTCTCAGCCATTGAAATCTGCTGAATCAGCTCCGCTTCCACTATGTGAAGTTTATCGAGGATTCTTTGAATCTCAGTAAGCTCTTGCTTTGCAAGCATCTGAATTCTCGACAAAGTCGCATTCCTACTTTGAGTTGCCCTTTGCTCAACAGACTTTCTAAACTTTTCTATACTAGCTTGAAAACCAACCTGACCTGTACCACCAGTTAAAGATCTCGCATAAAGATCTCCTGCCGTTTTTGCTTCAGCTTCGAGTCTTTGCTGAACTTGAATCTGATGAGCTAGGACTTCGTCACGAGTGACATAACGAGGAAGTTTAATAGCCTCAGGTCCTAGTTCTATTAAAGTCACTCTTTGCTCCATCATACGAGCAATAAAACCTTGGACACTTGGTTTGTCAGCAGACTCAACCAAGCCTTGAAGGTTTCGAGCTTTAGGTCTGAACCGAGTTCGATATTCACTGAGTGTTTTAGCCACACCCGGATAATCACAAACTTTTAGTTGGGCAAGAGAGTTTAAGAAAAGACTTTCAGGTCCTACTAGTGGCTTAAACTCAGGAATCATCAGAGTCTTGAGAGTTGCCAAAGTGTTTTGGGGCTGACCCTTTCTCACATAAGCCCAAGAAATCTCTTCCTGCACGTCAAACCAGTAGTCGCTAGTTTTAGGAACTTCCTTATAGTACTTAATAGCAGCATCTAAATAGCCGTTTTGATAAAGAAGTCTTGCTGCGGTCAATGTCATTAAGTCTTTACTGATTGGGTTGTTTTCGGCCTTCATCAAATGAGCTAAAACCTTTGCCGCTTTACCAACTTTTCCTTGAAGAGAAAGACTAAGAACCAATTGCCATTCAACCCATGCTCTTTCCCAGCTGGATAATGAGGTCTTCTTGATTAACTCCTCAATCTCTTTAGTCTGCTCAGGGTTATACAAGTTTCGAGCTCTCACTCTAATCTCAGTAGCAACCCCCAAATGAGCCGTCCACTCAGGGTTCCACATCGATTGAACGAGGGTCCAAGACTTATGAGTTTCAGGAGCGATCGCCTTGATCATATCTACAAGCTTTGCATTCAATTTGCTTGGAGACTCCACTGTCATGATTCTCTCAAGACCTACAACCTCAAGGCCATTTCTAAACAAAAGAAATCCGTAGAGAGCACGTCCGTGATCAGACATATCAAAAGCAGTTCCAGAGAAAGCAATCGGCCACTGAAAGAGAGCCTTTTCGTAATCACCTTTTTCAAAAAACTGGGAAAATATATTTTGCTCAGCAGTTCTTGTGGGCAAAACTTCTCGAATCAGTTGACCTCTTGAGTTGAGTTCACCAGGCTTAACAGTTTCTTCCTCTTCACCGAGAATACTTAGTAAGTCATCGGCGTAGACCGTTGGAACCCAAACTAGAGAAATTAAGATCGCTGCAATTAGATTTTTCATAAAAATCCCTTTTTATTTCTGCCCTCTAGAGCATGTATCCCATAGAGAACGTTGCGATAGTCATATTCATGTTCTGCTTACCTGTAAATCGCACGGTATCGTAGAACTGCTGACGAATTTCAATTCGACTCGTTAAGTGTTGAGAAATCCAAAAGCCCAATCCCCCACCAATAGAGTAAGAGTCCGATTGACCACTTTCCAAGTCCATCATTCCGTAACCTAAAGAAAAGTAAGCATCGAAATGAAGAATACCAAGATTCGCCATATTGATTTTCCCGTACATTGGATACCAACTTAGAACACCCATATATCCTTGGCTTGGCTGATCTAGCTCAGGAATGATAGTCTCATCATCTTTAATGCGATCTTTGAGCTGGCCACCATTGCCAACGAGTGCTTCACCTTCAGATGATAGTCCATTATAGGTTTTGAAATATTTAGCGCCAATAGACCAACGAGGTGTGATGTGAATATGGTAATCAAAGTTTACGGACTGGGTATTTAGTAAAGAATCCCCACCAATAAAATTCGAATAACCAAGATTAAACTCATGCCTCCAACGACGTGGAACAATCCTATCTTGGACAACGCGAATTTCAGCATCTGGATTTAATGCCTTTGCCTTATCAAGTAAGACATCGTTTCCACCAAGAGAATCGAAATCCTCCATAATATCTGCGGATGCAACCGATCCAAAAAACAATAGAGCGATTAAAATATACTTCATTACAGACCTCCCACAGTTTGGGCAGCCGGAGCCGGCGCTGGTGGTGGCGGAGGAACTGGCCCTGGAACAGGAGTCGGACGATTAGCCCTTCTCTTTACACGAATAACTCCCTGCCAAGTTTCTTTGGCGTAGTCTTCGTCATCTTGAATTCTTGATTTATTAATACCTTCGTAGCTAAGTCTAAAGCTTCTTTGATTACCCAAGTTCTCAGGCTTCCAACGAATAGTACAAATCTTCACACCTTTAGCAGTGTGATTTACGCACTTACAAACTGAAGGACCTGGTAGGTCGTTACAACGAGATTGCCATAAAACATCAATTTCACCTTCAGCTTTGCGGTCAAAGACTGTAAATGAATAGATATTTTCCATTCCTTCTTCAAACTCTACAGTTTCTCTCCAAGTCGAAACAGGAGCGAGAACCTGGTTCCATACAGTAAACTTACCTTGTTTGCGCTGAGAAGTTCTTTCAAATCTTGAGATCGCCTGAAGGGAGAATTCAAAATCGTCAGAAGTGCGAACAAGCTCACGGTTTTCTGTATTAACTAGCATATGGAACGTCCAAAGGGACTTATCTGCAATGTCTTGCTCAGGTGGCTTTTGACGGTTTATGCGAACTAAATGCCCGCCAGCTTTTGCATCAAATTTGTGATCAACAACTTTAATAGTTGGTGGAACAGCATCACCACGACCATTTAAAGAGTCTGGATCTTTTACTTTTACAGTAAACTCAGCAAACTTTCCTTCGCGAATCGGATTATCTAGATCGTCGATAGAAATGATTTCTGGAGTCTCCGCATTCCTTCTGACGAAAAGCATGAATTCTTGCTCTGTTCTGTAGATCGAAGTTCCGTCAACCGTTGCACGTAACTCAACTCGGACACGGATTTTCTTTTCAAGCTCTTCTTCAACAAAGAACTCATCAGGCATCCATGTGAGAGTTAAAGTACCCGTCCTTGGGTCAACCTGGTCTGCTCCATTGACCTTAATCGTATTATTTTCATAAACCTGAGTGGCCCCTGGCATACGATCCATTGTTATAATCTCCAATTCAATATTTGAATCTGGAAATGCAGATCGACCACCAATTGTGATCACTTGCTCATTGCCTTCGGTGAACTCATAAAAACGATCCACGTCAATTTGGAGTGAATCCTTGGCAACCGCTTTAGGTTTAGGTTCTTCTGGTTTCTTGTCGGGCTGAATACTTTCAGGCATTTCTACCTGTTCATTCCAACCACCGTGACATGCACTTAAGCCTAATATGATGACACCATATCCGAGGCCTACCACTAGTCGATTCAACAAACTTCTCATTGTCGAGTCCCCCTCTAAATTACCCTACTAGCCTCTTCTTCTTAACAAGAAAGGATAGGAAACTTTTACATTCACTCCACCTTCTGGAAGTGGAAACTTCCAACTCTTTAGCCGTCGAATGATACAGTTTTCAACCATACTCGAATGAAGAGTTGTATTTAAAATGCCAGCAGTCCTTACACGACCGTTGGAACCGATTTCAAAATTAACAGCCACACGGCCACCCAATGTCGGGTCACCCTGAAGACCTTGTTCATAACAAAAAGTAATCTGACCTTTATTTCTTTCGATCACTGCAGAAATCAGGTCTCGATCAAGTCCACCCTGAACGATGGCTTCTTTACCTAATGGAATTGGTGCATTCCCGGCCGAACCTACAAGACTTAACTTCCCGTAGCCAGCTTTTCCGCCGCCTTTACCTTTAGTACCGTAGCCACCGCCACCTTTGATGTTTCCACCTTTTCCGACAGGAGCAGCAACCAAACCTCGCCCGTAAAGACTGGTTTGAACCCCACCAGAACCGGCAGTTCCACCGAGGCCAGGTCCAGCTGTCGTTTTAACTTGTCCTAGATTTACTCCACCTTTTTGTTTGCTATTTTTGCTACTTCCAAGAACAGCGAGTGCACCAAGTCTATTCACCGACTTCGACTTTTTCTTTGGAGCTGTTTTTGGAGCTTTATTCTGACTTCGAGTCACGGCCATTCGATTTGGTCTTAACTCTACAACTCTAGGCGGCTTTCTCTTAACAATCTTTACAACGTGTTCTTTTAATTCTTTTTCAATTTCCTCAGTTGTATCGACTGGATTTGCTATAATGAAACCCATAAAAACAAAAGCTGAAGCGACTACGAAGCCGATAGCAGCTTTCCAACTCCGATCATCTTCGATGTGATCTGGGTCATTTAAAACAGTCTGTCCAATTTCCTCTGTAAAACGAATTTTTGATCCATTTTTAAGAGTAAACGGAGTATTGATCACACTTCTAACATCAAGTGTTTCAATGACTTCGAAATCAATATTATCGATTTCTAACGACTCGAGACTCGGAAGCATTTCGATTCTTAAATTATCGAAACGTCTTACTAAAAATATCTTATCTTGATCCTCAAATGGCATTACCCTAAGGGCAGAACCGTCTGGAGTTTCAAAAACAAAAAATCCCTTATTCACTATACCCTCCTAGTACCGGCTCGCAGACTTCTTAATTCTGTCTTTAAAGTCCTTGCGAACACCTAGCAAAGCATCAAGAACTTTATCTTCTTCGACTGTGACGACCGATTCATCAGAGAAGTGGTACTTACCTTGAATAAGTAAGTCTTCAAAACTGACGTCAGTCGTCTTCTTTGCTTTGGCTTTTGTATTTCCAAATGCTACTGGAGAGGCAAATAAACCGATAGATAACACTAATCCAATAATTGCTTTCTTTTTCATTAGTTACTCTCCTCTGTACTGTCCTTGGATAGATTAGTCTCCGAAGACTCCGCTCCGGAGTTCATCATGGATCTTTGATCAGCCGGAATCTTATCAATTCGAGCTTTCAAGTATGAAACCATGACTTTATGGCCCATCTGCTCTTCGAGCTGAACTAACTCATTGAGCGGACCAAAACTTTCTGGGTTTTCACGAACACGCTGTCTCGCTGTCTCTAGAAGACGTAGCTCAGGTAGCTTTTTAATTTCGTCTTCCATGGCAATAGCAGTTTCAAAGCGAGACTTCACAGTTTCTGGAGCGAGAGCTACAACTCTTTGTAGGTCACCCTGTGCAAGCGCTCTGATATCACCAGAAGCTAACTCTACGTCTTTAATTTTTTGAGTAATAGCTTCCTCATTTGACCAAAACTCCTGCAACTTCGCTCGAACATCATTAGCTTTGAGCTGGTGAGGTGAAGCCTGCTGAGAAAGAAGCGCCATATACTCTTGTTGTTGTGCTTGATCCAGACCATCTGGGATCGGTAAAGAAAGGATCTCGTTATAAAACCTTTCAGATTCATCGGCGAGAACTTTGAGTGAAAGAATCTGAGATGTCCAGTCACCCATTTCCACAGCTTCCTGAACTACTTTTTCAAACTGACCAATCAAAGCAATTCTTCGCTTCAAGCTTCGAGACATTCTTCGCTGATTTCGGTCGTCTAATTTATGACCCATAATCTTCTTAGAAGCCTTCTCAAACTTCTGAGCAAACAAATGTCTTTTCATAATAGAAGCTGTTATAGAACCCTTAAGCAATGGGTCCTTTAACCATTTTACAGCTTGCTTATAAACAGGATTTTTGGCGTAAATCTCAAGAACTAATCGAGAGTAAAGCTTAGGATTCTGACTTAAAACTTTTCGGTATTGCCTCAAAGTCTTCTCTGGAGTTTTGCTTTCTCTTACGAGTCTAGAAACCGTACTTAATGCCTGGTCACCCTCTCTTTTAATCTTTAGGAAACCTTGCAAATAAGGAGTGGCAGGCTTACCAGAAAGGTCTGCATACATAGCAAGCTTTAGCTGTCGATCTTCAGGTGAAAGCTCTTTGAGCTTCATTTTCTTCGTCATCTCAAAAGCCGTATTAAAATCGAGAACCATTTCAGCCAGCCATGCTTTTCTCGTCATGGCATATTCACGGTCTTCAGGCTTAAGAGTTTTCATTGTAAGAAGCTGATCTGCAGTTCTTCTCGCTTCATTAAACTTCTTTAATCGCTCAGCAAGAACAAGCTTATTTTTGTAGAATGAAATTTTCTCATCCACTGAGGCATCCGAGAGCTTCATTCTATTTAAGACATTCCATGCTTCGATATCGCTTGCACTATTCGTAGTTGGCGTCGTCGTTTCTGCTCCATCAGAGCTAGAAGTGGAGGCCCCTGCGAGTTTAGCTGTTTGATTTAAGATCGAAGTTCGAGCGATCTTTCTAAATTCTCTCGAACTCTTTGGATAAAGTTCTGCAAACTCAAGCGCCCACTTTTCCAACCTTTGGTCATCTTTAAGAATAACTAAAGAATCTAGTGCTAATTCAGCAGCTTGTCTTCGGACTTTGATTGAACCTTCTGTAAGTCTTGCGATTTCGCCAAGTGCAGTCACTGCTGTCTTATAATCAGACTCGTCATAAAATAGTCGAGCTTTTTGATAACGAACCTCAACCACCTTCTTCTTATTAGGAGATGTTTTAAGATAATTATCGTAGACCTTAACGAGTAGCGCTTTGTTCTTAGAAAGCTCAGCCTCTTCAATTTGATTGAGAAGAAGAGTTTCGATGAGATCAGCTAACTCTTTTTTATCTTTAGCCGTTTTTGCTGACGCCAACTCTGTTCGAACCAGAGCTGCACCTTTTTGGTAAAACTTAATAGCAACATCGTGCTTCTTTAGTTTTCTAGCAACTTGAGCGGCCCAGATATTCATATCACGTTCTAAAGGAAAGACCCGTAGGTATTCCTTATAGGCTGTGAATAATTCTTCTGTGGGATTCTTTTTCTCAACTCTATTCCAATCGAGAACATATTTTCGAAGACGAGCCTTCATTTCTTTACAAACCACATCTTCAGCGTTCTTACATTCCTGAACACTCGGCCATAATCTCAAGGCCATTTTGTAATCTCGGACTGACTCTTCTTTTAGATTAAGCTCGCGCTCAATCTGTGACATGAGAATCATTCCTTCCAGACGCTTTTTAGGCTCGCTCTCTTTTTCTAGAGCAAATCTCCAAACCATCACTGCACTTGGTTTTTTACCAAGACGCTCGAGCTCTTTAGCCAAATAAGCGACATTACTTTGTCGAGATGATTCTGGACTTCTTCTATAAAGTTCCTGAAGAACCGCCATATCAACCGTCTTACGTGATAAAAAGGTCGCGAAGTCTCTTGAGACTTCTTCTTGGAACTGCTTATCAACATTGATAACACCGTCAGTTCCCGCTCGAGTTAGTAGTGCGGGAGTAGAGAGTATCTTTCTCAATCCTTCAATTGCAGGATCAACTTTACCTAAATTAAAGTGACACCAAGCTCTTCTGAAAGCAGCTAAACCCTTATTTCGGTTACTATTAATAGATAAAACCGCATCGTAGTGCTTAAGAGCTTCATTAAATTGATTTTTTCTAAAGTAGATTTCTCCCAAAGACAAATGAGCTTCGGCCATGGCCATTGGGTTTTTATTTTTAGCTAAAATCTTTTGATATGTATCAACAGCTTTTGCCTTCTGCCCGACCAGTTGGAATAAGTGACCTAGCTGAGCTAGAACTGTTCCAAGCTTTTCGGCTGTTAACTTCGGCAAAGCTTCTTGGTAATACTCGATCGCTTTCAGTCGATCTTCGCGACCTTTTTCGCAAACAACGCAGCCAGAGTCCAACTCTTCCATAGCTTCAATTCGCCCGCGCTCGGCATGAAGATCTGCCAGACGTAAAGTTATCGGTAATTTTGAAGGCTCACTTGGAGCTAAGTTCAAATACACACGTGTGAGCTTCTCGATCAAAAGCCCACGAGTCTTATTATCAGTTGTTTTTGCATCAACAATACTTGAAAGCATCATTAATGCAGCAACTATCAAAATCCATTTCTTACTCATAAGTGACCCCACAACTCCTCCTTCAACTACTTCTGGAGAACCGCAAAATTGATATCACTAAATCCGGCGTGGCTACTTGCCAGTACCACAGAATTCAAGAGTTCATATTTCACTCTTCGATCTGCTTGTATCGTCACCGCTGGCTCTGATTCCTGAGCCGTTTGCTCATTATTATCCTTTGCCCATCTTTTGCGAACTTCTAGCAACTTAGCCACAAGTCCCTTCTGAGCAACTTCTTCGTTTTCTACGAAAAGCTTACCTTCTTCGATTTTGATAATCGTATTTCTCTCGAGAACCTCGGTATTAATGGCCGTCGGCAACTCAGTATCTTTATTGATATAGAGAATTTCACCGTTACTTGCGAAACTCATCAGTAGGTAAACAACCAGAATAGAGAATGCATCGACAAGAGAAGTCAGCATAAGAGGGGCAACGAGCATTTTCTTGCGCCCCTTCTCCTTCGGTTTGATTGTAGATCCTTCAGCTAAAGGGCTTCGTAAAGCCGACTCACTGATAATGCTATCATTTAACACCCTACAACTCCTTTATAAAGGTGCAACACCTAGGTCCGTTAAGCCCTCTTCTTTAAACATGTCCATCACTCCAATGATGTCCTCATAAAGAGTTGCTTTTTTAGGTTGAATTAAAGCCATTGATAAATCAGGCAGCTTTTCTTTGATCGTAGCGACCTTGGTTTTCAGCTCTTCCATATCGATCTTACCTTCAGCACTCTTAACTCGAACGTTGCGGAATTTTCTTCCGATCTTTCGAGGAGCATCCTCTAGGCGAAGAACAACACTTCCATCTGCTTGAATCATCGTCCAAAGAGCTGGCGTCTTTGGTCCATCAGCAGCTTGGCCACCAACGGCTTGCTTTACATTTAGGGAACCGACTTGAATCCACACCGCTGTCAGTAGCAAAAAACAAATACATACTGACAACAAAGAGATGAAGGCTACTAAGTCGACTTCGTTATTTAAATCCCTTTTCTTTCTCATGATTCACTCCAAAAGTTAGCTTTGTTATTCTTAAAGTTAAACTTTAAGAATTAGGCGTCAGCTTCTGGTTGATTCACTGGGCGACTGTTGGCCGCAACACGAGATGGACGAAGTGATAATGGGTTGTAGCTATAGCTTAACCAATTAAATGCCTTAAGAGCTGATTGATTCAGATCCTCAGCTAATTGATTAGATCTATTTGAGATTACTGCAAACATAAGAAGAGCAGGAATCGCAACAATAAGACCGTAAGCAGTAGTACTCATCGCTTCAGAGATACCGTTTGAAAGCAAAGTTGCTTTCTCAGTTGGTGAAGCGTAAGAAACAGCCGCAAATGACTTGATCATACCAGTAATCGTACCAAGTAGACCTGTTAGTGTTGCAACGTTACCTAGCATTGCTAAGAAACCTGTTCTCTTTTCTAATACTTGATTTTCTTTAAGTAGGACTTCATCCATTTTACTTTGGATTTCGTCTCGACCGCCAAGATTCATTGCTGCCATTGAACCAGCTGCAACTGTTCTTGCGACAGGTGATGTCTCTTCCATTGAACGAGCGCGCTCATAAACATCATTGATGTTTCCTGTGCGAATATCTTTCTCGAAAGATTCTGCAATTTCCATTTGATCAGTTTTGCGCTTCATGAAAAGAGCGATACAACGATCGATAATAATTACGATGGTTGCGAGTTGAAGGCCGAGGATGACCCACATCCACATTCCGCCCGAACTAAAAGCCATTGATATCTTGGAAAAAAACTCCATGGTTCCCCCTAAAATAATTGTCAGTCATTGACATTAAACTTTCAGGTGGAAGATCTCTGATGCTCGATTACATAAACGGAAGTCTTAAGAGACTAAAAAAAGAACTTAATGTTCTTCTTATAATCCTGACGAATTCCTAATTGTCCCCTCAAGCATCAGCCCTTTCCCCTCCTGAAAGAACCTAGCACTTAGAAGAGTATTTAAGGGGACTAGAGGCCAGTCAAAGTTTTTCTAAGTGATTGCAAGGCGTTGACAGGAAATGACAGATTTATTTTTAGTTGTAACCAAGACCTTGCTTGAAGAGTGTTTCAGCGAGTTAAAGTATTGGTATAAGTTTAGAAATAGAAAATCATCCCAGCGCGTAATGGGGAGTCACCAAAACTGCGGAAACGAGTTCCACTGGAGATCGAAACAATGGAAACGCCCGTTTCAAAGGTAAAGCCAAGGCTTTCAAGTCCAGCGAAGAAAAATTCTGCGCCGACAAATCCATTGATCTCAAAACCTGACTCACTGTTTCCAGCAGTCTCGATGCTTAAAAGACCTGCACCCGCACCCATATAGAAATTCATCTGCCGCTCAGTAAAAACAATGCGGTAAACTTTTAGCATAAGACCAAATTTTGAATTATCTGACTCGGTATCGACTCCCAAAGCCGCTGAAAGCCCCAAAGATTCGCTTGGGTAGTATTGGGCCGCTAAGCTGGGAAGGTTTTCACTAAACTGGTTTTTATACCCAACCCCTAGGCGATTAGTTAAATCCACTGCTTGAGCTTCTGGAGAGCCAAACCCTAGAGCAGCTACTCCTATAAATAGAGCCGCAATAAACTTCAGGTTGTCCTTTAAGTTTAATTCTTTGTTGGCCATAAAACTCTCCAGTTTGAATTCAGATTTCCTAGGTAAGCTCCTATCATGAAAAGCTTTTTTTGATTTATCAACGCAAAAGAAAGACACTCATGCGTAGTGACAATTGACAAAGCAAAACTCTAAGACTACAAACGCATCTTCCAAATGAGTTTATCTCGAGGGCCCTTAGCTCAGCTGGGAGAGCGCCACGCTGGCAGCGTGGAGGTCAGCGGTTCGATCCCGCTAGGGTCCACCAAATCA
>CAZFYV010000041.1:0-18707 GCA_964523195.1 uncultured Pseudobdellovibrionaceae bacterium | reverse complement strand
CAGCTAGAGAGGGAGTCTAGTCAGGCCAAAAACGAGCTTAATCAAGTTTCTAGAAAACTAGCTGCAGTTAATACAGAGCTCTTACAAGCCAAAGATACGATTCAAGAAGAAAGTGAGAAACGCCAAGCTCTTACTCAGCAACTTGAAGATCAGGCTGAACAAACTAAAGAACAAATCCAAACTCTTCAAGCCGAATATGACGTTAAAAGACGCCTTGATGCGAAGAAGTTTGAGCAAGCTCTTAAGAAAGAAAAACTTTCAAAAGCTCAAATCAGAAAGCGACAAAAGGCTTTTCAGAAACAAGCTAAACAAAAAGAGAAAGATCTTAAGAAACAACTTGCTAGTCTTAACACAAAAGTTGAGATCACTGAGAAGGAACTTAGCAAGGCAAAAGAGCTCCTCAAAGCTCGCCAAAAATTAGCGAAGGCTATCTCTAAGAACTTCAAGAAAGCTGGTGTAGAAGCTGGAGTGGATGAGAAAACCGGAGATGTGATTCTTACGTTTGGAGACCAATACTTTGATACCGGTAAAGCTGCACTTAAAAACGGAATGGTTGAGAAACTCAATAAGTTTATTCCAATTTATGCCAAGAGCTTAATGGAAGACCCTAAGACAGCTAAGAAAATTGATTCCGTAGAAATTGTTGGATATGCCTCACCGACATTTAGGGGTAAATATGTAGATCCAACAAGTATGGATGCAGAGACTCGAACAGCAGTTAACTACAACCTACAGCTTAGTTTCGATCGCGCCAAATCGATCTTTAACTATATGTTCGATACCGACAAAATGAAATACAAACATCAAGGAACCATTCGTCCCCTAGTAAAAGTCACTGGGCGAAGCTTCCTTGCTGAAGGTGTTAAAGGCCGATCTATTGCTAGTGGGTTGAGCCGAGATGAATATTGTAAGAACTATGATTGTAATAAATCGCAAAGAGTTATTATTAAATTCTCTTTGAAAGACTGAGGGAGAGGACATGTTTTCGCAGTCGTTTGTACAGAGTATGGTAGATGGACTGGTTGTATTTGCAACCGACCTACTCTTGCCTGGAATGATTTTCGCTTTTTTTATGGCGATCGTCTTTAGATCATTGATCTATTTTACAGTTTCAAGGCATGAGTGGTTCACAAAAGAATTCGAAAAAAGGACCAATGTCTTTTTAGAAGAAGAAGATCACAAAAAAACGGTCTCATTCTTTGTTACGGCAAAGAAACTTCTAGAACGCACCTACTACGAAATTTTTGAAGTTCGAGCCATCATGAAGAGAAGAAAGCCTGATTACATCATGTCCAGTAGTGATCGCTTCTTCCTAGTTAACCAAGGGTGTGCTTGGTTGGTCAGAGACTTACAAAAACAGATTAGACATCTTCGTCACGGTAAAACTGATGCTCAGCCTAAGTTAATGCAAATGACTAAGACTACCCTTCAGAACAACCCAGCATTTAACAAAATTTTTGGAGTCATCCCTTCAGCTCCTATTAATGATGTTTTAAACATCTTGCCGGGAATCTTTATTGTTGCAGGGATTTTTGGAACCTTTCTAGGAATCATGAAAGCTCTACCAGAACTCGGAACAATGGATTTAGCTAACTCTGAAAAATCAAAAGAAGTTATGGATCAGTTCCTATTGAAAATCTCGTTTGCAATGAGCACTTCACTACTAGGAATCATGCTTTCAGTAGCCCTCAACTTCTTTAATACACTCTTTTCTCCAGACAAGAAGTTTGTAGAAATCGTTGAGAGATTCGAAAACTCACTAGACCTCCTTTGGAGCCGTAGTGACAATAATGATCTTCCAGACGAAATTCCTGAATTTGACGAACACAGAGATCCAATTGATGCCCTCGCTGAGGAGTCCATCAATCAGGAACTCAATAAGAATAATGTTATTAACAAAAAACGCGTGTCTCAAGGTAAACAACTACCTCCTGATCCTCCGCCGGCTCAGGAAACGGATACCAAGGCATCGTAATGTAACCTGTCAAAGGGAGAAATGAGCACAGGGTCGCATCTCTTCCGCATTGTGATCAAAACTGATAAAGAGACAAAGGTAAACTTTGTCTCAGGGAACCCGTTTACCTTCGGCCGATCAGAAGACGCCGATGTATTCTGTGCCCACGTAGGAATCAGTAGACTTCATCTCGTTGTGAGCGCTATCGGCAGTAAGATTTTTGTCGAAGACCAGGGCACATCGAACGGTACTGTTGTAGGCGGAGTACCTATTAATCCAAAACAAAAAGTTCATTACGAGAGTGGAACTCCATTCTCCCTAGGAACCTGCGACTGGTCTTTTAAAGTAGAAATGTACCGAGCCAACCTAACTCCAGAAGAGGTTGCCTCTGAGATCATGCAGGATGCTCAACAAAAAGCGACCCATATTGTTGAGACCGCAGAAAAGTCTATCGAGATGGCGAAAACTGAAGCCGACTCACTGAGACAACAAGAAAAAGAGGCTGCCGATGCAGAAATCAATGAACGCAAGCAGTCCATCGAAGCAAAAGTAAAAGAAATTCTTTCTAAGGCTGAAAGCGAAGCCAAAGAAAGCGTAAATGAAGCTTTGGAAAAAGCAGATGAAATTAGGAAAACGGCGCAAAGTGAGGCTGAAGGAATCATCGAGAATGCGACCCAAGACTCCCTTCAGATCACGACTCAAGGACAAGCCGAAGCCAAAAAACTTGTTGAAGATGCACAACATGATGGCGAACGGATTGTCGAAGATGCGAAAGAACGAGCCCAACAAGAAGGCCAAAAAATCATTGAGCAATCTAGAGAGAAGGCGGAATCTCTCTACAATGAATATGAAGCCAAAGGTAAGTCTTTTGTTGAAGAAAGCGAACGAAAAGCTCAACTCCTAGAATCTGGTGCTGAAACCCAAGCAAGTAAAACCATCGATGAAGCTGCAGACAAGGCTGAGGAAAAAGCCGAATTTATTCTCTCAGAGGCCGAGGATAAGTCCAAGAGGATTCAGAGCGATGCACAACATGAGGCCACTGATCTCAAAGCTAAAGCAAACTCCATTTTGTTAACTGCAGAAGACGAAGTTGAAAAACTTCGAGCTGAAGCTAGAAACAAGATGGAAAATGAAGCTCAAGATCTCTTAGAACGAACAACCGATGAGGCCAAACAAAAAGCTGACAATATCATCGAAGACGCTCAAAAAGAGTCCGATGACTTAAGGGCTAAAGCTATTCATCAGGCCTTAGAAATAAAGAATGAGGCCGAAGAAAAAGCAGAGAACTTAATAAAAGGCGGAGAGCTCAAAAAAGAAGAGATCATAAAAGATGGCGAAATCGAAGCTCAAAGAATCATCGCTGACAAAAAGCTCGAAGCCGAAGACTATTTAGAAAAACAAAATTTGGAGTCTGACCTTATCATCACGGAAGCAAAGAAAAAAGCTGATTTAATGATGATGGAGGCCGAAGGTGAAGCTGCAAACATCGTAGAAAAAGCAGAATTGAAAGCAGTTACCGAAGCCAAGGACATTATTGAAAAAGCCCAAGCTGATGCTAGTCAGACTGTTTCCGAAGCCAATCAAAAGCGTTCCGAAATTGAAAGCGATATCGAGTCCAAAGAGACGCAATTCCTACTAGATAAAAAGCGCTTAGAAGACGAAATACTAGAACTAAAAGCCAGCAGTCAGTCCCTTTCAGAAGAAATCGAAAGTAAGACATCAAAAGAAAGTGAAATCAGCTCAAAACTCGCTGATACGACAGAAAAGTTTGAGTCAGTTACTTCTGACCTTGAAAACGCCGAGTCTATTTTCAAGCAGAAAGAAATAGACTTCAGAAATGAACTATTAAATCTGACCACCGACTTAGAAACGACAAAAAAGATTCTTTCGAAAACGAAGTCTGATCTCGCCTCGACTGAGACTACCCTCTCTGGCAAAGAAAAAGACGTCGATGAACTTGAAAATAAATACGCTGAGCTTTCATTTGAATACAAAAAACTTGAAGAGAAAGCGGCCGTGATCATTGGCGAAGCCGAAGCGGAGAAAGATGACCTCATCAAAGACATTGTTGCCTTAAAGGAACAAAAAGCAGGTCACCAAGAAAACTTAGAGTCCACTTCGGAGCAACTCGCCAAGGCCAAAGAAGAACTTTCTAAAGTTGATGCACAACTCAATCAAGAAATTGATGAAAGACGCAAGGCCATCGAAGAGGAAATCGAGACCAAACGTAAAACTGAAATGGCTGAAATCATTGAACTTCGTCAAAAAGCTGAGAACGAAGCTAAAGAGACGGTTTCAAGCGCCAATGCACAAGCTCAGGAAACAATAAGCTCTGCGGAGGCTCAAGCTAAAGATACAATCGATCACTCGGAAAAGGCCGCCAAAGACTCAGTCATGGCCGCTCAATCGAAAGCAGATAGCCTTCTTAACGATGCGAAGTCAGAAAGCTCTTCAATAATTACTGAAGCCAAGCAGAAAGCTGAAGCTGAGATCAAAGAAGCAACGGCAACTGCCAATGCAAAAGTTGCAGAGGCTCAAGCTAGATCTGAACAAATAAATAGCGATGTTAGCTCTGATGCCATTCGTATCAGAAAAGAAGCTGAGGAATACTCTGAAAAGATCAAAGAAGAAGCCGACAATTACGCTGATGGTCTCAAAAGGGATACTGAAAAAGAATTAGCCGAATCAAAGCTGAAACTTGCTGACGATATTAAAGAATTCACAGAACGAGTTGAGAACCACCAAGTTCAATGGCAAAAAGAAAAACAAGAATACCATGAGATGGTAAATAAGGAAGTTGAAGCCGCAAGACATCAGCTTGAAAAGGATCAAATCGAATTCGATAAATCCATTAAAAAGCGAGAGGCTGAAATAAGTGATCTCGTTGAAAAGGAAAAAGCAGCTTCCTATAGAGATCTTAAGCTCGAGCAGAAGAAACTCTCTGATGACAAAAATGAGTTCGAAACCACTCGGGATAAAGTCTACGCTGAAATGCAGGCCAAAGCTAATGCAGAAGCCAATGATGTTATGGCAATGGCTAAACTTAAGCTCGAAGAGGCTCGCACAAAAGCAAAAACCATTGAAGACGAAGCCCAAGAGAAAGTTGAAAAGGCACTCGAAGAGGTTCGACAAGAGGTCTTACAAAAACGCACTGAACTGGCTCAAGAGATTCTTCGAATCAGATCTCAAGCCAAAGAACGCGTTAAGAAAAAAGAAGACGATACAGAAAAAGCTATGGCCAATATGAAACTAAAGGCTATAGAAGATGAAAAGAGTCGAATTGCCAATGCTGAAGAGGAGTTTCAAAACCGCCTCCACAAGTATGTGAAGGAAGTGAGTCTTGAAGTCGAAATGCTTGTTAGCTCTCGAATCCCCGATTTGATCGCCAACAACCAGGATTCAAGTGTTACCAAAGAGGTCATGAAGCAAATTCGAGAGACTGTAAGGCGAATTCTCTTAGGAGAAAGCGTACAAAACGATACCGCTGTAAAACGAATTCTAGATTACAGTTCTGATCAAACAGACAAAACGGCACGGTGGTGGAAAAAATCAGGCGCTATTGCAGCTGGAGTTCTTGTCGTTCTCACTCTTGGTATAATCTATAAGGACAACTTGTCAGAGGCCGGCAAAGCAGTTTTTGCCAGTGAGACCGATCAACAAGAAGAGTTTGTTAAAAAGATTAAGGAAGAGCGAGAAAAGCGCAAATTCAAACCTAAGAAAACCAAGGGGTATAAGGGTTCTTACACTAAAAACGTTCTATACACGACTAAATATATGGAAACTAAACTTGGTCGAGATTACCAAGATAAATGGATCATTGAAGCCAACGACTTTTTCGTAGAAAAGCTAGGCCTCAGCGACAACACTGTGGTTTCATTTATTGCTCTTGAGACAAACCTTATCAAGAAACTCAACAAAATGTCAGTCGAAATAGACGCGAGAGATACATCTAAAGGAATCGAAGCCATGATCAAAGAGGAAGAGAGAGCAGTTGATAAAATGAAGATCAAGCTCGAAGGCGAACGTCGATACAAGAAATTCAAGAAATTCAGAAAGACTTTCTGGAACAAATTTAATAAGTAATCTTATTTTTTAGATTTCTTTTTTTCCATTTTATAAGTGAATAGCAGAGGGTGAGACCTGGAGTCATTTATCCAGTCGTGCTTATATGGAACCATCCCTACTAACAAAGGCTTACTTTTAACAAGTATTATGCGTAGAGGTTGAACCGTAAATGGAACTTTAGATTCGTAAGATGAAAGCTGCTCTCCAACGGTCTTTTTAGTTTCCAGAAAAAATTTAGACACCGAAGTTCTTAAACAGTTTTGTTTGCCGCAATTTCCTCCAGTAACCTTTCCCCTAATGGAGTAAGTGAGTTTGAAGTAATCTTTCCCATAAATTAGTGATTTAGTTCCAGAACACTCCTCTACAGGACTCAATTGACCACAAATACTTGGAGTCGTGAGAGGGTAATCAAACAAAAGAACTTCAAATCCGCCCGTTATCTCGTCAAACTCTGATCCGAATTTCAACAAGTCCTCATCTTTGATTTTACCAATATCAAAGCCAAAGCTCTTAACCGATGCTCTCAGTTCGGCGATTTTCGCTTGAATCTGTTTGGGGGTTTGACAATAACCATTTTGAGCTTTCGATAAACGAACATCCCATTGAATTTTAATATTGTGCTCTGGTTTCTCTCCCAAACCAAATACAACAAATCTTCTCCCCGGCAGACCTCGCGGATCTTCTTCAAAAACGCACTCTTCTTCTTCACTACTCAACTGTTGCACAGAGTAGTCTTCTCTAGCCAAGAGTAAGCCCTCTCTCACTTGCACAATCTTGAACTGGTTATGAATGGGTCTCTGTGTAGGCGTCTGGCTTAAGCCTTTAGGAACTCCTGGTTTAGCAACGGCCTCCTTGGCAAAAACCTCATTACTAGTTCCAAATTCGAACCAGAACAGCATGAATAATAATTGTAATATCAATACCTTATAGGTCACTTCAGGCTCCCAATAAAAACCCTATTAATCTTACAATAAAACCTCTCAGAATTGCGAAAAAGCACATGACGCGCTAAGACAGGGTCTTGGAGGAAGTTATGATTAGAATAGCCGCATTAATTTTTGTGACTCAGGCAATCTTCAGTTTTTCAGGACACTTAGGTCAAGCTGGAACACTGACACCCAACCCTGCTCCCCTTCCTACAGTGAATGTTCACCCGAGCATTCTTCAGGGACAGATGATGCCTTACATTCCTCAACCTAATTTTGTTCAACTAAATGTTCCACTAGAGCCTGTCCTAAAAGTGAAAAATGAAATTCAACAGGCAATTCAAACTCGCCTATTAAGCCGAGGAGAAGCCCATATCACTGTGATCACTCCACCAGAGTTTGAAAAGATTAAGAGATTTGTAACTATCGAAGAACTCCATCAAGCAGCTGCTCTAATTTTCAATATGCAGTCGTTTGAATACGAAATAAAGTGTTTAGGAATTGGACTCAAAGAGGATCCACGACAAGATCTTAGAACGTTTTTCTTAGTGGTTGAATCTGAACAGCTCTTCCGTTTTAGAAAAGAAATTTTTGACCTTTACCTTCTAAGAGGTGGAAATCCATCCGCCTACGATCCGAAGGCTTACTGGCCACATATTACTGTGGGATATACACAAAGAGACCTTCATCTCAGCGATGGTATCTTTAAAGGTATGAATAGCTGTATTGCAAATGTACTCATGAGTACTTTTTAATCTACTCAGAAGTGCCACGCTTCAGTCGTGCAGAAATCCCAGACACTCTTTTGTTGGAGTAGCTTTTCGCCCAATTTTTAGAGCCTGGTAAAAGCCAAAATAATAAGTAATGGAAAATTCTTCGAGGAACTAATCGTCTCAAATAGTAAAATGCTAGAGCATCAGGTGAAGCAGGAATTCGCAGTGGTGGATTTTGCTTTTTAATGGTCCATAAAATTTTCGCAGCGACCTTATCAGAAGTAGTAATTGAGTACCCCATCATCTTTTCGATAAACGGCTCCATACTCTTATAGTAGTCTTTATAGTGGCGTTTGCGACTTTTAGGACTAGACATAGGAGAAAAGGCTACATTCTTAAAAGATTTTGAGTTTACAAATCCAGGCTGTACTAAACTCACGTTAATACCCAAGGGCTTCATTTCATACCATAAAGCTTCACTAGCCCCTTCCATAGCATATTTCGAAGCACTATAGGAAGACATGGTAGGCATGGCCAACATCCCCGACACCGATGAAACATTAATAATCTTACCCCGCCCTTTTCGACGCATAAAAGGCAGAACACTTCTTATAAGATCCATGGGCCCCAAATAATTGGTAGTCATCTGATCTAATTCTGAGGCTTCATCCATATGCTCAACCACAGCTCGATAACTAATTCCAGCATTGTTCACCAAAATATCAATTCCACCCCATCTCTCTTCAACTTTTTGTACGAGAGATGAGATCTGCTTACTCGACTGAATATCCAGGGGCTCGATCATAATCCGATCAGATTCAGAGATATTGTTATCTCTAATATTTTTTATCGATTGGAATCTTGCAGTGAGAACCACTCTGTATTGCGTTTCTTCAACTAGAAGTTTTGCCAAAGACAAACCAATACCCGAGCTACACCCAGTAACTAAGATCACAGGTTTGAAGTCTTTAGAATTGCGTTTCATTGGTCACTACCCCATATGCCTAAACAACCTCAGTTTACCAAATAAACGCCTAAAAAGCTGTCTAGAAGCCATTTTAAGGACTAGACCATAAAAAAATGGCTCATCTCACTGAGACAAGCCATTGGCGTATCATATCTAGATCTCTAAAAGGACCTTAAAACCTTATAGATGACTAAAATTTCTACTGAATTTTAATCTTTCCATTTTGCACTTTTAGTGAAACTTCTATTCCTGGATTCTTTTTGTTTGGATTAGCTATCTGATCAGCGGGTAGACCTTCGACTTTTCCCAAGCGAACCCATGTATTGAATGCATATTCTAAGTCTTTTCCTCTTTTAAATTTGATTTTTCCATTGGTCACTTCCGCTGTGACTTTCTTGGAGAACTCAGCCAACTCTATTTTACCATTACTTAACTTTACGTCGGCCATCATTTCTTGAGGTACGTACATGCGGCAGTCAGCCCCAGACAATATCCCTTGATCAAAGTTAAAATGAACTGCGTTCTCATCATTATAAATATAATCTTCTATCGATAGCTGCTCATTTGTGAGCGCTGATAGTTCACATTTGTAAGAAATTTTGGCATTTTGAGTTTGCTTAAGCTTAACCTTACCATTGGTTGCTGTAAATTTTAGATTTGTTAAATCTTTCGGATCATACTCTCCAGAAAACTCTACAACATTAATTCTTTCTTTAATGTTAAAACTCTGCCCCTGAAATTGAATGTCCGCATCTTCGACTTTTATCAATCCTTTGCCCAAGCTGACTTTTCCACTTTTTTCGTCGACATCAATCATTCCACCTAATATCACGACTCGCCCCTGCTCTTCATTTATTTCTAGCAACGGAAAGAAACTTCGAATCAACAAAAATAATGCAATCATCCCTACAGCAAAGAGACCAAACACTCCTAAAGCAATTTTTCCAAGCAGCGGCTTTCTAGAGGGCTTAACTGGCTGTATTCCTCTTGCGATAAGATACCTGTTGGCAACTTGAGCAGGCTCTCCTAAAGCTTTTAAAATCGATTCGACCCCTTCATCACTTCGATCTAAACTTTCACTAATATGAGAGTTCAATTCCATGAGAATATCAGCTCGATCACTGACACTGATGCCTTCAAGGTGACGTTCAATTTCTTTGAGATAATCATTGATTTTCTTTTGGGTTTTCTCGTCGTAACTCACGAGTTCCTCCTGCCAGGTGTTCCACTGAATAAGATATTTTATTCCATTCAGCATTCATTAGTTTTAGAAAGCTAACTCCCTGGGGAGTTAACTTATAATACTTTCTAGGATTTCCAGATTGACCATTGGTTTTCCATTGGGGCGAGAGTAAATGTTCTCGAACCAATCGGTTAAGAAGTGGATACAAAGTACCTTCGGTAATTTCCAGTCCGATCCCCTTCATCTTGTCGAGAATCTCTAAGCCATAAAGAGACCCATATCGGTCGATCATATTAAGTAATACGAGTTCGATAAGACCTTTTCGAATTTGGGATTTCCAATTACTAAGTTCCACAGACAACAAACTAGAGACATTTACCTTGTTATGCAAGGTACTTTGTATAAAAAGGCACTCGGCGAAGCAAAGTCACTATAAACTATTGTTTTTACACATGACTTGATTCTGAATAGTGCCGAAAGCTAGACCCCCAAGGCCAGCCCCTACCCAAAAGTCCACTAATATCCAAAGAGTATTGTTTCATCGTTGATAGCAGCACCAGTATTTGTATTTGGCTGGTACCAAGCTGCAAAAGGAACCGAAGCTTCAAAGCGAGTACCACCTGGTAAATTAGTGAGCCTTGCCTTAAATGGAATATTATCTCCATCCACCGATCTCTCCAAAGGAACTGTCGAGGTAGTACCATCTGGTAAAGTTACAGTGATATCACCGCCTAATACAGATGCAAAAGCGACCCACTTGGAATCAACGTTAATGGCGTATTTCTTTTTCAATCGACTAACGGGAATAAAAGGAGCTGAACAATATCCATTGGCATCCGCATGGCTGTTGGCCACCATAGGCTTATCAGAAATAATTCTTAAGGCTTCCGCCTGATACTCTTGACCACGATCACCAGGCCCTACTCCATTGATCTTTAACTCCGAACCTGAATTAACATTGTAATTGTTTGATGTTCCATCAGAAAGAATCCCAGCAAATGAAGCCGTTCCTTCACTTGTAGTTATACGCGCGTCTCTTGAAGGTATACCCAAGATATCATTACTTTCGGGAAGAAGAGGTTTTGGATCGGTAACCGTTGAACCACCCTTATCACTATGCATATGAGCAACAATAGCTCCAGTACTCTCAATACGAAATCCGCCATAATCATTAATAGAGAAACCGTGGTTACCTTGTCCAGAAACTGTTTGCTCTTCGATAAGAGTGGCACCCTTGTATATTTTTATGGTCGCTTCTTCAAACGCATAAATATTTATAAGATGAGGTTTATCTCTGCTCGCAGTGAAATAGAAATCTTTTCCAGCCCATTCTCCATAGGACCAAACCATATTTCCTTTTCTCTGGTCACTCTGATTGGCAGCCCCTTTTCGTCCAGCCACAAAAATTGGCTTGTCAGCTTCCAGTCGATCATTGATCAAAGAAGGAAAGACATGGGTCTCACCTGCGTTCAGTGTGATCAAGTCTGAACCATTTTTTTGAATGAGGGTATTATCCTCAAAAGCCACAACCGCACTTTCTTCTGCTCCTCCGATATTGATTGCCTTATAAACATCTGGCTCAAAGAATGGTTCGTTAACCATGGTTTCGTAACTGGTAATATTAGAATCTGCAGAACTGGCTCCGTTATAGGCGAGGACTTTAAAATCATAACTCGTAGATTCATCGAGACCACCAACACTCACCGAGGTCGCGACATTTTCACCATCATCGTACTCTTCAAAATTAGAATCTGAACTCTTTTTAAAAAATACGCGGTAATCAGTGATGGCTCTGCCATTATCAGTTGGAGCAGACCAAACTAAATTCACAGAACTAAAACTTGACGAAATTGCCGATAGATTTGTAATTGCCTCTGGTGGTCCTGGAACCATCCACTGTCCGCCTTGACTAGGCTCACTGTAATTGCCGGCCATATCCACGGCGCGAACGGAGCTATAATAGCTGGTGACTGGAACTAAGCTCAGCGCAGTAGCCCTGTAGGTGAGTAAATTCCCAATGTCTGTCCACGCTAAAACATCTTGCCCACCTTCTGAACTTCCTATTGCGATCTCATAGCCTTTCAAGTCAGTTTCATCAGTAGAAGCTGTCCACGAAGTCGTTGGAGCTTCCATTTCAGTCATATCACTCCCGTATGACAAAGCCCCAGGTGTGGTCGGTTTAGTATTATCTAAAACCGCCATGACACTGACGACCTCACTAAGGCCCCCAAGATCATTATCTCTGGCTTGAACGTGAAGATAATAGGTTCCCGTAAGTCCCGCCTGGGTATAATCTGTGTCGTTCTTAAACTCTTCTGAAGAAAAGGTATGGGTCGATTGGGTATTTACAGCAATTCTAAATGAGCAATCGAGAGAGCAGCTCCAGTTCCACGTTTTAGACTTAGTGGGCACACTGTCCGAAGATAAACCAAGAACCAAAGGCACAGGTAAATCTTGCCCAACACCACGCAGACTATTTGGTAAACTTTGATTGGTTGATCCGTCATTATAATTAATAGAAAAATTGATATTGGTTTCAGAAGCATCTGTCGGTAGATAACTTAGAACCACTTTACAGTTTGATTCAGCATCCAACTCGTCTGTGCAATTTCCACCATCTCCTGGAAAGGTGCCACCTTTAAAACTAAACGGAGGATTTACACCAGATAGAGAAATACTTTCCGCCTTCATCTGCCCGGTATTAGAAAGCACTAACTCCAAATCAGAAGAGTTACCTATGAAGTTTTGACCAAAATCCAAGGCTCCGATTGAGGCCTCCAAAAGTGCCGGAGTAACTGTCCCATTGGATAAACGTAGTGTTAGAGTTTTAGTACCTGATAATCCATCTCCATAAGAAAAAAGAATATTTGCAGCATTGCTCACAGACATAACACCGGTAAATACCACGACAACGGTACAAGATGACCCAGCCCCCAAGGCATCTGAACAATCACCACCCTCTCCAGGGTAACTCCCGCCTTTAAACCCAAAATCAGCTGTCATTCCAGATACTGAAATAGATGAGGCTCCGAGCCTACCTGTATTTTGAATAGTAATTAATTTTTCAAGATTTGAAGAACTTGCAGCGGGGTCGAAATTAATGTCCTGTCCGTCACTAGCTATAAGAGTCGCCAGTTGTGAAGGCAATACGGTATCTTCCGCGTCCTCACCTGGCTGTGCGCTACAGCCGATAAACGCAGCAACAAAAAGAAAATAGAATAATATCTTTAGATGATGATTCTTTGTATTCAATTTTTCTCCCAATTCAACCTACATACAGCAACCTATATTATGCCAAAAAACTTTTGCTGAACTGATCATTTCAGAGTCACGTTCTCAATTCGAAACATGATTTAACAAAGATTTAAAACCTAATCTAATTGTGATTCAGTCGACCTAAATTCAACGCAATTTTTTAGGCTCACCGGCATTTTTTTTTGAAACTTAAGCAGTCAAAAATAAATGCAAAGCAATCTTCACAAATTCAAAATTGGAACTTAAAGTCATTCTCATAGCAACCCATGGTGCAAATAAATACAAACGACTTAAACCCTTACTGCAAAAGGCTTTCGGCGTTCATAAAATTCTAAACGAAAAATTGCCCCGACACGATTAAACAAAATTAGTTAGCATAAACGAGTTAAATATATTTGGTTTTGAACGTATTCGGGAGACAAAGTTATGAAACACTTTCTGTTTTATTTCCTTTCAACAATTGCATCCGTATTTTTGTTTACAGCTTGTGGTGGAGACAGTGGAGGCTCTGGAGGCTCCGGTGGAGGTGGCAGTAGTGCCGTGGACAATATATCCGGGCTTGTCAGTGAGTCAGCCTCTTCTTCAAGTATTTCGGGAAAACCAATCGCTTCACAAAAAGTCGGCACAATGTCCGTCAGCGGCTGTACTGTTACCGCTTACAATATCGATACGAATGCTGTCGTTGCAACAGCAACAACCGATGCAAGTGGAAAATATACCATTACGGGAGTGTCGGCAGGAACGACTTATAAAGTAGTGGTTGAATGTGGAAGCAATAGTTTTTCAGTTGTTGCTTCAGCTGAAAATTCGGACCCCACACAAAAAGACGACAATGAGCGGGTTGCAACCAACCCTCGTTCTACAATTATTGCAGCATATATTGTGAAGTCTATTAAAGAAGCCGTTGACGAAGCCACAGATGGATTGCCTCAAGCTGCTCAAGACGCTGTTAAAGATGCTATCCTTGCTGCCCTTGATAACATTGTTCAAACCATTACCGAAACTATTGAAGAAGCCATTGAATCAGGTGCTATGGATGAACCAAATCTCGGTACCGCAAAAAACGTGGCAGACGATTTAAAGAATGCAAACGATGCTGGCGCAATTGACACATCTCTCGGTAATGCTGGCGTATCAGCACCAAAATCAGTCGACCAAGCAATAACAGGAGCAAGACAAGCTTCAGCCCTGACTTCTGCTTGTGACTCTACTTTGGCAGGAGCGAGTCGAGATAAATGTCGAAGAACAATTGCTCGTTTTATGTATAACGCTTTAGGTTTTGCCGTCGTTATCAGAAGAGATGGTGGTGGAATGTTTGCAAACGACGACTGTGTAGCAGGTGACGCAACAAACGTTACCGGTAAAAATCTCGGCGACCTCTTTCCGAATGGTGAATTCCAAGACGCTCGAAACGCAGATAACAGTCTCGATGCTGGTGAACACTGTATGATTTCACCAAAGCTTGGTCGCCCTGATCGAAACCGAGGGTACAAAGATGGTGGCGATGGCGGCGGCGGCCCTGTTTTCGCTGAAACAGGAGACCTTGATGGAGCTGACGATGGTGATGATACGGGAGTATTAACGGCCCTTGCCGATGCACTATACGATGGCAACACCTATAACTTAAAATCTATGGATAAATTGGTTTTTGGTTATGAAAATGGTGCCGGAATGAATAATCGAATGGTTAAACAGTCCAGGCAGTGGCGAGACCAGGGCGGCGGTCAATTCGCAATGGAAAATGTCCTAGAAGCATGGGATGGAAGCCAATGGAATGCCTTGAACGTTTCCACAGCATGTGGAGGGAATCGTTGTTACGGTGCTTGGGATTTAGTTGATTCTTTTAACTTCTCGTCCATGTTATGGTCATCCAGAACTGCGAACACTCCCCTTTCTGATGCGGTGTCTGCAGTTAGTCACGTAGACTTCAATGTCTTTTACCACAACTACGCAGGCCCGGTACCAACTCAATCCGAATTGGATCGATCAATTGATGGTGAAAAAACTCACCGCGATTACAATATCTCAGGTGAAAAAGAAATTTATGTTCTAACGAACAAACCACCTGCTTATGCAGACAATGGTACAAACGCTTGTTATGACAACGACCCAAGTACACCTTGTTTAGCTCAAGACGGAACTGCAATCACCGGGACGAGATTTAATATTACTCTTGGAGCAGAAGACGCCGAGGGGTTCAAACCACTAACAGCACTTACTAAAGATGCGAACGGCAACGTTTTACTTCGACCTATGTGGGGCCCTCTAGGGTTTTCTGGAGTATTTGGATTAGTAAACCTTTCTACTGGTCGAATCATGCAAGATGAACTCTTCCGTGAAAGAGCCATCAAAATTGTTTTTGGAAACAGTGAATGTAACAATGCCGGAGGAAATGGTTTCCCTGCTGCAGGAGCCAACTGTGGGCAGGGTAAAATACTAAATGTTCAACTCGATTGGTCTGGATGTAATGGAAATCCAGGCGACCCGTGTCCTGGGTATTCAGCCCTTTCGACAACAGCTCTTACGGCTGATGCCAATGACTTTAATTTGCGCAAAGACTACCTTCAGGCTTGGGGACAAGTTGGCGGAAGTGGAAATCACTACGGCCTTCTTGCTACAGGAACTTGGGAAAACTCCACACCTATATATTACACAGTAACTCCCGCAGCAGGAAATGATACTATTGCTGTAAGCGCTGCCAACAATACAATGGAAGCCGGTGAATATGGTATTGCGATTAATTGGGATTGTTCAGCAACAACTCATTGTGTGCCCGCTGGATTCGTGTTTATCGATTCAAACGGCGATCCACACGAAGATGCTGATTGTACTGCAAATTGTTCACAAGATGCTAGCTGGCAAGGGTCTGGTAACGCCGCTACTATTTATACCGACGTTATTGTTGATGCTCTGACTTCGGATGGAAATGGCGGAACTGTAGCTTCAACAACACTTCGTTACCATGTCTTTAATGGTCCAATAAGAAATCCAAATTTTTCTTGTGAAGCTGAACCATATTTTGTCGATGGAAACGGAAATGGCCGTCTCGATTGTGCAGTCGTCAATGGTTTTAGCGTAGCCACGGGCGGAGATGTCTCCTTTTCATATATTGGGGAATACTTTAGACAGGTTCAAGACGGCAATGTAACCGCTGGCTCTCAATTGATTCCAAGAGACAATGCGTTCGTTTACGGCGATCCATTGGGAACTAAAAAGCTTTTATCAAACGCATTTAACGGTTGGTTCGATGGAACTCGGTCAATTGATCAAAACACAAGCTTTAACTCTATACAGGTTTTTGCATTGATCTTTTTGTTCTTCGAAGCTGACGAAGAAAAACATATCGATGAGCTATGTAACGGAGGAGCTATCGGTGGAACAACCACTGATTGTGAAGGTGCCTTTGTTCCTGTCGGACCATTTGATTCTAACTTTTCATTAAAAAATATGAACGGAACAATTGGTAATGCCATGACTGAGTTTAAAACCAACTAGATCTTTAAATATTTTTTGATACAGTAAAAAGGTCGTCTTAGAGGGCGACCTTTTTTTATAAACACCACATGAATGGATAACCATGATTTTTAAATTTGTATTTGCTCTTGCTGTTTTGTTTTGCCAGCCCTCATTCGGTGATTCTCCTCATCCTAAAGCACCTAATAGTATTTTACCCGAATTTATTAAATCACTGCCTAAGCGAATTCAGATGTGTCATCACTTTGCTGGTGAAGAACCCTACGATGAGGAACGGGCTAAACAAATCGGAGAGGCAGTTAAAAAATACGACTGCCTTAATGTCGAAAAAGATTTAAAGAAGGCCTACAAACTGAAGCCAAAATTTCCTCTTGAGGTGAAAGGGATCATCGAAAAGGCGAAAGAAACAGAAGGCTACTACCCTATTCCCAAATAAAAGTTTGCGCCTTGCAGTAACAGATTCCACTCCAGGTGCATTTTAACACCACTTTCCAATAAAAATTTCACCCCTAGTGCCATTTAGATGCCGCTCATGCATAACACGATGCAGCGCGCGCCTGTCATGACTCCGTCACAATTTAATTTTTATTCAGTCAATCCGGCACATTAAACAATTATTTACATTTCTCAGGTTTTTAACAACACTAACGACTTAAGTCGGTATCACTATTGCTTAAGTTACCGTACGGGGAACCAGTCCATATATAGAGGCCATTGCAGTGTCTCTTTAACACCAATGAATGAGCGACTGGAGAGGGGTTAAATAAAGATGAATAAAAAACAGATTTTTTATCGAACACTAACAGCCATCGGTTTGACATGGAGTCTCACTAGCTTGGCAACTGCTCAAACGAGTTCAACCATCGATATCGACGATGTGGAAGCTCCGGCGACAATCGAAACTAAAAAACCCGTTGTTAAGCAACAAGACGCCAATGTCGAAAAATTAGAAGTCACGGGTTCACTTATCAAAAGAATTCAAGTTGAAGGACCTTCGCCGATCATTACTCTAGATCGTGAAGAGTTAGACCGAACTGGTTACAATTCGGTTTCAGATGTTCTTCGTGAAATTACGGTCTCCGCTTTTGGTGGACCAAAAGAACAATCAGGTAGTAACACGGCTGGTGTTGCATCTGTTAACTTAAGAGGTCTCGGGCCGGAAAGAACGCTTGTCCTATTAAATGGTGTTCGACTTCCTAAAGATCCAATCTCAGGCGCTGTGGATTTAAACCTTGTTCCAATGGCTGCCGTTGAAAAAATAGAGATTCTTCCCGATGGAGCATCTGCAACTTACGGTTCAGATGCACTGGGTGGAGTTGTAAATATCATCACTCGAACTGACTGGGAAGGAACACAAGTAGCTGTTAAGCAAACGGTGCCTGAGCTTCAGGGTGGTGAGCGTTTCGAAGCTTCTGTTGTGAACGGAGTGAACTTCGGAAAAACTCAAATTACAACAACTGCATTCTACCGCAAAAACTCAAAGCTCATGTCGCGCGATCGCGATTTTACAAACAACGGATTCAGCAGAACTGGAAGTCCTGGTACTTATCAAAAGCTCAATCCAAATGCTAAAACGAAAAGTGGCGGACCGATTGGAACTGGTCGTACATTTGCTGCTGACAACTGTCCACAAGAGCGTTTAAGAGAAACAAGAAATGCCCAAGGCATCGTAACTTCCAGTTACTGTGAATTTAAGTGGTCAGACTTTGCGACTTCTTACCCAGATCTTGAGCAAATCTCATTGGCTACTGATATTAAAACTGAGCTAAATGCTTCGACTCGAGTATTTACTCGACTAACAGCGACTCAGGTCAACACCGACTGGCAATACGCTCCAGCTCCTGGTCGTCTAGGGATTGGTGCTGCTGCTGCAAGCAAATTAAACAAAGGTAATCCACTTACTGGAATGTCGGCCGCTGATGGAGTTGTTTACAACTACAGAATGGTTGAACTTGGAAATAGAGTTTCTGATATCGACACTCTTTCTTACAACGCTGTCGTGGGTGCTGAAAGAGACTTCCTTGAGACTTGGGAAGCAAAAATGACTCTTTCTCACAATCGCCTTCGTCGTTATGATGAGGGTGTAAGTGGTTATGCAAACAAAATTCTATTGGAAGATGCCGCAAACAGCGGAAAAATCAACCTAGCCAATGCTGCTGGCGCGCGCGGT
>CAZFYV010000040.1:5175-18845 GCA_964523195.1 uncultured Pseudobdellovibrionaceae bacterium | reverse complement strand
TACGGATCAAGAATTTGATTTAGTTTTAGACTACAGAGATAAACTCAATCAAAACTTCGAAATTCCAATCACACATATCGGGCCTGTGGGTGGAGGACCTCTTGTAACAATGCCTGCCTTTAAAGGTGACAAGCTAACACCAGTTACACTTGTAGCCGCTATCCAAACCGCTCAAATCGGTAAACTTGTTGGAGATATTAAGCGAGCTAAATTTGAAAACATGTTAGATCAAGAGTTCGATTACGACGAGTCCATGAAGTTTGGAAAGGATCGCGATCCAGTTCTTATGATTACAGGTAAGGTGATTGGATTTGGTCCAGAAGAAAAGATCATCTATCCGCAACCAGTACCAGATGGTGGAATTTACCCTGCAACAGGTGGCACACCAAACAATGTATGGGTCGCAAAACAAGGTCATATCTCTTCAGCTAAAGCCATGGAAGCATTAAGAAAAGCTATCGGTGGTCCAGAGATGTCTCATGCGGGTGTAAGATATATTGATAATGTCGACTTTAAAGTTTCAGCAGACCGCGTGAAACTCATTAGTGAGACGACTGACATCATTGAGGCTTATAACCACCATGGTATGGATCCAATTTCACCAGTAGCAGCAACTCCGGCAGTAGCAGCCGGTGCGGCGGCTGGCGCGGTTGCTTACAATGCAGCTAAATGGGGACTTAGAAAAGCATTTGGTGAGCGCCTTTACATGAGTCGTGATCTGATCAAAGACACAGAGTTCGATTTCAAAACTCCAGCAAATTATAAACAATTTTAGTTCATCCATATTTTTCACTCCACCCGTCAAATTGTTCACTCTAGATTTTTGACGGGTGGGATTTTCCTAGACTTCCATAAAGTACGAAATTAAATTTCCTAACCCTCAGTCGAAGTTCTGTTGAAATTACCATTCTCAATGTCCAGTTTTGGTTGAGTTCAGCCAAACAATTGACGCCTCAATTTGACACAGTCAAAATTCTTACTTAGCCTGAAACAGTGGACAGTCAAGCCGCTCAGAAGATCACACCAGCCACATAAGTTTCTGTAATTAATCGACTTTTCTATGGAAGGAAGAGTTCAAGGTGACCAGGAAGGAATCCATGCAATTACAAAAAGTATTGATCGTAGATGATGAGCCAAGCCTAAGAACAGCACTCAGTCGAGTACTCAATGGGCGAGGATTTAAATGCATTTGTGCAGGTAATGTCGATGAAGCTAAACAAATTTTCTCAGCTCAAAAAGATATCTCTCTAGCTCTCATAGATTTAAGGTTACCTGATGGAGATGGAATTGAGTTAATGAGCGAGTTAAAAGCTCAGTCCTCTGAACTTCAAGTTATTATACTCACCGGCTTCGGTACTATCGATACCGCAGTTCGAGCTACAAAAAACGGAGCCTTTCACTTTGTGACCAAACCTTTCAACATCGAAGAGATTATCTCGGTTGTTGATAAGGCTTTTAGTCACAAGAATCTAGTTCAAGAAAATCAAGAACTTAAAAGAGAACTTTCGGGTAGATACCAGTTCGATAATATTATTGGACAATCTGAGGGAATACGAAATGTCTTAAGCATGGTGGAAAGAGTCGCTGATTCAGATTCTACAGTTCTAGTGACTGGAGAAAGTGGAACTGGAAAAGAGCTCATCGCAAAAGCTATCCATTACAATTCACCTCGAAAAGATAAGCCATTTGTACCGATCAACTGCGGAGCTATCCCAGCTGAACTTCTAGAAAGTGAACTCTTTGGTCACGTCAAAGGTGCTTTTACTGGTGCGATCTCCAATAGAACTGGTCGATTTGAACTCGCCCAAGGCGGAACACTGTTCCTCGACGAGATTGGTGAGCTCAGTTTGAACCTTCAAGTAAAATTACTCAGAGTCCTTCAGGAACGTCGCTTTGAACCTGTAGGAAGCGTAAAGACAATTGAATCAGATGTTCGAATAATCGCAGCTACAAACATAAATCTTGAAAAAGCAGTGAGAGAAGGGAAGTTTAGAGAAGACCTTTTCTATCGTCTAAACGTTATTCCAATCAAGATTCCTAGTTTAAAAGAACGACGAGAAGACATTCCTTTGCTTCTCCAGCACTTTATAAATATTTTTAATTCATCTAAAACACGAAACCTCACTGGAATCTCAAAAGATTCCGTTGCAGTCCTTATGAACTACAACTGGCCTGGAAATATTAGAGAACTAGAAAATCTTGTCGAAAGAGTAGCAATTCTGAAGGGACAAGGACAGATTGAACTAGAAGACCTTCCTGGACATATTTCTCAAGAGGCTCCAGCTGCATCTTCCGGTCACGATATTCACATTCCAGATATGGGCTTAGATTTTAATTCTGCTGTAGATGCCTATGAAAACGCTCTTATTCTACAGGCTCTCGAGAAAACGGGTTGGAATAGAAACCAAGCCGCTATTCTTTTAAAACTCAACAGAACTACTCTAGTTGAGAAAATTAAAAAGAAGGGACTTCGCCCTGGAGAAGCCACGGCATAAGGCAATTTTAAATTCAAAACATAAAAAAAACCGTCTTCGAAGAGACGGTTTTTTTATATGACTGTTTTTGCAGAAAACAGAAACTGAAGAAAACATATCACAGTAAAAAACCTTGAGAAGGTCTAGGTACACAAACTAGACCTCTTTTTACAATTGAGTTTTTATCCAGTTGAGAAACTTTGTTTCACAATCAAACTCGTGATCAGGCTCATGTTCAGTTTCACCCGTATGATAGGTATCCTGCCAATAGACCTGCACAGCCCGGGCGCCAACAGACTTCGCACCGATTACATCATGGGCATGATCACCAATCATAGTAAACTCATCGGCGTCGACTTTTAACGTATCGGACAACTTAATCAAACCCTCTGGATCTGGCTTATTTTTTCCGACACAAGTTCCACTGACATGGTCATCAAATAAATCATAAATTTTAAAATGATCTAAAAGGTCTTTCATGGACCCATGGTCTCTACCCGTCCATATTGCTACGGTCGAGTCATTGTCTTTGAGAAGGCGAACGGCATCCACAAGCCCTTCAAACAAAGTCACTTTATCTAAGTGCTTGAGATTTATTTCTTCCAATCGTCGATAGACTTCTTTTTCATTTTCTTCCCCGACAAGCGATCTAAATACCCTGTAAGGATGTTCATGGCGAATTCTCTCCATGGTCTCGGCAGTGAATTCAACGCCAAAAGGCTCTAGGGCTTCTTTAAAGGAAGCAAAGGAAGCTGGTCCTGAATCAACGACCGTTCCATCTAAATCAAAAATCCATGCTTTCACAAACTCTCCAATTTGAGACAAGCTGTCGAAATTAAAGGCAAAAGTCAAAGGCTAGGCATTATTTTGCAGATTCTTTAAATTCAGCTGCAATAAACCAGCAGCTGAGCCCCCATTTAATGGCCTGGTGCTTGCTCTAAAAGAAGGTGTTGGGGCTTTCTGTATCGACTCAGTTTGAGTCAAATCGGGAGAGACAGAAAGAATGGGTCTATATGATTGGGTACATTATCAAAATTAAAGTCTTCTTTATTTGCTTAGCGCTGTTTCTATCAAGCAGTGACTCCTATGGAAAAGACAACTTCGAGAACTATTTTAATAGGGGACAATCCCTTTCAGCTTCAATCGCTGATAAAACGCCATCTTATGATATCAAGTTTTTTCTTCCAGAGAGACTAGAGTCCGCTAACAACGAGACTGAAATCGCCAATCAGATCTTCTCTCACACTCTAAAAAATTGGTTTAAAGAACTTACCGAAATGAAAACAAGTGCGGCGATGTTAGCTAAGAGTATTGATGAGTCGATCAATCCAAAATTTGAACTTAAAACTTCAGTAAAAGATCAAGTGAAGCACTCAGTGAAGCTGAGCTTTATTCTATGGAAACAAGAAATTGCAGTTAAGTACTCAGGTTTTGCCAATGTTAAGCTCAAACTCGATGTTTCAGATGGCTCTACCTGCATTGATATCTCAGAGAAAATCACTGAAGACATTAATATCTCTTTTAGTCACCACGAATACGATTTTGGGTATTCCGACAAGATTAATTTCAAATACGTTTTTTAAATATTTATTCGTCCGAGTGATCTGGAGTTCTCTCGCTAGGAGAGGACTCTTCTACGCTATCCGCTAGTTTTTTACCGATATCTTTTCTATATTGCATTCCAGGCCACGAAATTGAATTTACACCCTGATAAGCATTTTCGACAGCCACTTTATAATTCTCACCGATACCTATCGAATTGAGCACTCTTCCGCCATCAGTCACCCATTTTCCATCGATCTTTTGAGTCCCGGCGTGGAGGAAATACTGCGATGCTAGGGCTCTATCACATGGGCCACTAATTTCTACACCCTTTTTTGGAGTATCCGGATAACCTTCTGCCGCGAGAACAACACATGCAGTTGCTCCCTCTTTCCAATTCATTTCAGGAATCTCACCTGAGGCAATCGTCTTAAGAACATGGCCCCAGTCGCCATCAAGAAGTGGCATTATGACCTGTGTTTCAGGGTCTCCAAATCGAACATTGTATTCCAATGTGATGGGCCCTTCATCAGTCATCATAATACCGATGAATATAACTCCTCGGTAATCAAGACCACGATTTTTAAGATGCTTAACCGTAGGTTGAAGTACCTTTTCTGAAATTTCCATCATTACAGTTTTACTTAACTCCATAGGAGCAACTGTACCCATACCACCTGTATTAGGACCTTCATCGTTATCAAAGATTCTTTTGTGATCTTGAGCGATGGGTAAAACTTCGTATTTCCGACCATTAGTTAAAATCAAAACACTGAGCTCATAACCCGTATGGAATTCTTCAAGTAGAGCTTGCTCCCCTGCTTCTCCTAAGACCTTGTTTTCAAAAAGATCTTTGGCGACCGCTTCTAACTCTGTTTCATCTTTACAAATAAAGACACCTTTACCAGCGGCAAGACCATCAGCTTTGAGAACAAAAGGCGCTTGGAAACTTTTTGCTGATCCAAGGGTTTCTTCAACATTAGTTACCATTACAGCTGAAGACGTGGGAACTCCTGCTTCCTGCATAAATTTTTTGGCTGCAATTTTACTCGCTTCTAATTCAGCTCCTAGTTTTCCTGGACCAAAAACTAGAACATCGCTTTCGCGCAACTGATCAGCCAAGCCATCAGCAAGTGGTGCTTCGGGACCAATCACTACCAGGTCGATTTTTTCACTGTGAACGACCTCTAATACATTGGATAAGTCGACTTTCTTGTCGGTAAAGATCTTTGCTTCCGCAGCCATACCGTCGCTTCCAGGTAAAGCTAGAACCTCTTGTACTGATTCTGACTGATTGAGAGCTCTGACCAAGGCGTGCTCACGTCCGCCTTTTCCCACTACTAAAACCTTCATGCCCATGGTTTTTCCACATTCCTCTGATTGAGTCCACTCATTCTCTCATTAAGTTTCGCCAATATGACGCGGAAAACAATCCTAAGCATCTTATATGCTTATAGACAAACGAAGACCCTTCAATCAAGCTATAGAAAAGCATCAACGGAGTGGTGAATTGAAGGATTTTTTTCTACGCGACAGAAGTGTCATTCTAACAGGACCTCTAAGCACTTTTAATCAAAGCATTGCTAGAACTTTTACCCAGCAAGGTGCAAACGTTGCCTTACTTGATAGAAATATTAATGCAGCCGAACGCTATGCTTCCCAGCTATCCGATGAACACGAAATCAATGAAAAATTTGGTAAAGCAATTGCGATCGAAGCTGACCTTACAAAACCACATCATGTTCAAGACAGTATTAGCAAAGCGGCGGAGGCTTTCGGCTCCATCGATACTTACATAGATGGACTTCTCATTCAAACACCTCACGAAGCATTTTCGAGCGAAGGAATCACTGAAGATCTTGAACGCATGATCAGCACTCACCTGAGATCCCCACTTTTGATGACCCATTACATTCTGAAATTTCTGAGAGCGCGCAAAAGAGGACGCATTATATATCTCATGCACGATCACATCCGTATGGGTCTTCCTAAAGATTCGTTGATGGCAGCAACTAGATCAAGCCTTACACATTTTGCTAAATCTCTTTCGCGAGAAGTCTCATCAGATAATATCACGGTAAACTGTTTACTCATGGGAACTACTGAGGAATACCTTATTAATCATCGTACTGACTCTGAATCTGTTACGGAGGTGAATCGAAATCTACAATCGACAGCGCCTTGGTCAAATTTAATGGACCCTAATAGAATAGCTAATACGGCAGCATTTCTTGCTGGCACTGAGGCTCAAGGGATTACCGGGCAATCCATTTCTGTTAATGATGCTTTGTACGTTTAGATTAATCGATTTTTTCGAAGTAAATAGCAGCATCACCTGTCATTAAAACTTCGTTGTTCTGATTTTGAATCTCACAAGAAATAAAAATTAAAGGCTTGTCCTTGCGATAGCGTTTAATCGTTACTTTGCCAGTAATTGTATCACCAATAAAACATGGCGCTTGAAAAGAAAAGCTCGTACTCAATACAATTGAACCAGGCCCAGGAAGCTGAGTTCCAGCTATTTTTGATACCAGTGCGGTAAGTATTGCTCCATGAGCAATGCATTTGCCAAACTTCGTTTTTTTAGCAAACTCTTCATCGATATGAACCGGATTGCGGTCTCCAGAGACTTCCGCAAACTCAAGCACATCTTCTTTTGTAATGGTTTTTGTGGCCGTAGCCGACTGTCCAACTTCAAATTCCATAACTATTCAAAATTATAATCGGTTTTTTACTATAATTTCTCGACCCTTTTCATACAAGTCGCGATCGACATAAAGACGTTCGATATTTCGCGTTTCTTCATATCTCTGAAAAATTTGAGTACATTGGTCAATTGTAATTGGTTTTTCGAGAGGATCATATTGATCCACGACGTAAATCTGAAAAGCCTTATCTTCTGGGGTACCACCGTGATATTTAGATAGCCTGACTTTTGAACTGGCAGTGATCACATGGATTCCTGCATCTTCTAGGCCCTGCTTCATTTTAGTGGATCGATAATTTTCTTTATTAGAATGCATTTCAAAAACCATTTTATATGGTCTTCTTTGAGTGATTCTTTTAGCCCATTGATTATCACTGTCAGCCATATGTTCGTAGAGCGAATAATCTGTACAGCGATTATAGAGCGAAATATCTCCAGGAAGTTTATAAGTACAATCTTCTGAAGTTAAGTAACGATATAACATCTCTTCATAAATAATCGATTTATGATGGAAGTAGACCATGAGGTACATATGATGTCTGGACAGTAAAAAGTCATCGAAAGTGTACAGCGCTCTTCTATTGAGAGCGAGATGAAGCTCATCATTTACAATGTGATAACTTAAATTTGGAATGATCCAATTGAATTCAATAATTCCGTAATTAGTTCCACAGAAATAGGAATCACGCGCTAGATAGTCCATACGATCACAATCAATTTCGGAACTGACGATCTGACTGAGTATCGTACGAAAATCTAAACTGCCATCCTTAAAAAAGTCATCGGGGCAACTTAGCGTCTTATCGATTAAACAGGCCACATGGACTGGAGAGATATCACTAAAATTCTTTTTAATGAGTTCGCTTAAATTCGAGTCAGTAACAATTTTTACAGTGTAGTCTTCGTGATTTGCTTTTCGATCCTCGGCCTGAATTAACTGCGCCTGTCCACGAGAAACGCGATTATCGTAAACTCCTATTTCAAGTTCAGACAACAAAGGCATGACTTCCTCAGTGGTATGGCTCAAAGGACCGTGCCCGATATCGTGTAGTAGAGCCGCGAGTTTCATACACTGTTTAAAGCGTTTGCGAACATCATCACTGGTGAATTTGTAATCACTAAAGATCGAATCGAAGGCAAGACTGGCCAGGTGCGAAACACCCAAAGAATGGATATATCGATTATGAACAGCTCCAGGAAAACTAAACTCTGAAAAGCCGAGCTGTTTAATCAATCTCAACCGTTGAAACTCGGGAGAATCCAAGATAGAAATTTCTCCTCGATTGACTTCGATTGCGCCGTGTATGGGGTCCTTGATTTCCATGGGCGGTAAAATAATGCAGTCTTCGGCCAGAGGCATCAAAAATCTTTTCAATGGCTTACTGCCTAGCGTTAAAAATGCGCTATTGACCCTCTAGAGCGGCTGAGATTGAGTAATTGATGAGCCAATCGGACAACACCTGAGCAAGGAGAGCCAGTGAACAGCCTAGAAACACCAGTTAGTAACACCAATCAAGAACAACAGTACCTCGATTTAATGGAAAAGATTTTAAATCATGGTGATTTTAGAGAAGACCGAACCGGCACTGGAACCAAAGCCATCTTTGGCCACCAAATGAGATTTGATCTTTCTACGAGCTTTCCCCTTTTAACTACAAAGAAATTACACCTTCGCTCAATTATTCATGAACTTCTTTGGTTCATCAAAGGCGAAACTAATATTCAATATCTCAAAGAAAACAAAGTCAGAATTTGGGATGAATGGGCTGACGACAAAGGCAATCTTGGCCCTATTTATGGCGCTCAATGGAGGTCTTGGAAAACTCCTGATGGCGAAACAATCGACCAAATCAGCAATGTCATTAACCAGATCAAAGAAAACCCGACATCAAGAAGACATCTCGTAGTGGCATTTAACCCAGGTGAACTGGACAAAATGGCTTTGCCTCCTTGCCATGCTTTCTTTCAGTTTTTTGTGGCGAGTGGCAAACTTTCCTGCCAATTGTACCAAAGAAGTGCGGATGTTTTTTTAGGAGTTCCATTTAATATTGCGAGCTACTCATTACTTACGATGATGATGGCTCAGGTTTGTGGACTAGCCCCTGGTGAATTCGTTCATACACTTGGTGATACTCACCTTTACAGCAATCACCTGGAGCAGGCTAAGACTCAACTTCAGAGAACGCCTCGTCCTTTTCCTAAAATGATGATCAATCCTGAAGTTAAAGAAATTAATGACTTTGTCTTTGAAGATTTTCAACTAATTGATTACGATCCACACCCTCACATTAAAGCAGAGGTAGCGGTATGATTTCTCAAATTGCATGTATGGCTAGAAACCGAGTAATAGGTAGCGAAGGAGGACTCCCATGGGACCTCCCTGAAGACATGCAGTTTTTTAGAGATACTACGAGAGGTCACGCAATAATCATGGGCCGAAAGACTTTCGAATCCATGCCCGGTAGACTTAAAAATAGATTGAACGTAATCGTTACTCGAAAAGACGATTATAAAGTCGATGGCTGTGAGGTTTTTAACAAAATCGAAGATGCCATTGAATTCTGTAAAACTAAAAAAGAAGAATGGGGAGAGGAAATCTTTGTGATCGGCGGAGAAGAGATTTACCGTCAAACACTTCCCCATACTGATCGCATCTACCTGACGGTCATAGATCAAGATTTCGAAGGTGATGCCCACTTTCCAGAATACGGTGATGAATTCAAAGAAATCTCCCGTAGAGACCGCAATGATCCCTTTGAATTCTCGTTCTTAGTCCTCGATCGTAAATAACCGTCTCAATATGAGATTTAAGACTTAAATTCTCAAAAAGACTCAACTCGACTTGAGTAGGTACCGATAATTACTCTAGCGAGGAATAACTTATGAGATGGATTCTTATGGTCATGGCGGCCCTATGTTTGTGCCTGCCCTACTCCCATGATGCTCAGTCAAAATATAATGACTCTTCAAAGTCTTCTTTCTCTAAAAAGAAGTCAAAAAAGAAGCGTAGTATCGCTGCGAGTTCAAAGTCTAAAAAGAAAAAGAGAATTGCTAGCTCTAAATCTTACAAGAAATCAAAAAAGAAAAAGCGCAGGAGTCGAAAGTCGCTTAAACAACTTAAGGCCGACGCTGCTAAATACAAAAAAATTAACAATGCACCACCAATACCGTGGTCTCGACATGTGGCTTTAGATAAAAACAAAAAGCCATTAAAACTTAAAACACTAAATCCATATGCTTTTCGATTATTATCATTGAAGCAAAGACATATCTATCTCAAAAACCTTCGCAAAACTTATTTAACTGTTATCGCCGACTATCAAAAACAAGAAAAACGCTATCGCAAAAGAAAGCGTGGTAAAAATGCTCAGCTAGATGCGAGCGAGTTAAAACTAAAGAAAATATTCGATCGATTGGTTGCGATGAGTTCTATAATAGAACCAGCTCACGCCAACGACTACGAGTGGAGACAAGTTGGAAGAACCTGCTTTTACGCCGGATATGCTTCTCAATACGTTCAAGTTGGTAACCGAGTAACTTGTGCACGCCCTACCAATGGTGACGGCACAACAAACTTTCGTAACTCTTGGAACGGCCAACAATACTGTGCTAACGGGCAAATACTGTGTAACCCTCTCATTTTTGGTTTAGGGAATAACGGAAACGGAACCCAAACTGAAGATGGAAAAAGAAAAGGTTACTGCGTATCTCCGGGTAGAAATGCTTTTGATAACTGCCAACAACTTTACTACAACGATAGCGGATACCCAGCATCTGCCATTTCTGACTTCTTGTTAGACCAATCGAGAAACCCTCAAGCAGTTAATCAGTTTATTGAACTCCAAGAACAACTTCGTGAGTTTTGTGAAGGTATTGATAGTACTCCAAGTGGTCGATTTACGACGGCAAAAAGAAATTGCTCCCAATTCAATAGAAGAACAGCAAAGCTTATTGAAAAAGCGAGAGCTGCCGGTGGTGATTTAACTGCGAGAACAACGGGTACCGAAGAAGCTCCAGTTGCTGGCGCTAATGCTGAAGATAGAGAACCAGAACCTGAGCCAGAACCTACAGCTACTCCAGAAGAAGAGAGTGATCTCGTAGATACCGAGATTGCCCCTGACGCTGGAACGGAAACGGCCGACGATGCAGAGGTTGTTTCTGAACCTGGCACAGAAAGAGCTGCTGAAGAGTTTAAAGCTTCAGATAGCTGCCAAGATTCAATCTTAAAAGGTATGGTCGATGACCCAAGAGCTTTAAGAAATGGAGTTAGTGGAGACTTTGCCTGTGCTGCTTGTTTAGCTGAGCATGTTCAACGAGCTAATGGTGGACGATTTTCAGACCGTAGGGTTTCCCCTTCAATGATGATTCTTTTATCCATCGTTGCTAAAAACTGTCCTATGACAGCTGGTGGTGATCTTCCTAGGGGTCCATCTGCTACTAGAGTATTTCAACTTGTTGAACGCTTCGGTTCGTGTCCGATTGATATTTTACCGCGTCCAGAAGAAGGACAATGGGATGATCTTCTCGGTCGAGATATGGACCGCACCACTGAGCTCTTAAATCTTACGAATGGGGCTTCAGATATATTTACAGATGAGCCGCTACCCTATCGAGGAAGAACTCAAGAAACCTATCGCAATGCTTTTTATCGCGAATACGGAATCTTACCAAGTGATATGAAAGAGGTTTTCTGTCCAGGCGGACAACTTAGAGAGAATCCAGGTGAAATTTCTGAAGCCATCAATAATGTATCTAGAGAAATGAATCGCAACAGAATTTTGCGAGCAGGGAGCCCTATTTCTGAATATGTCCCGACGAGATCTCTTATGAGGCAAAGACGTGGTCAACTTGCGAGATGCATGGCCCATGCTCAAGAGCAAAAACAAGAACCTAACAGCTGTCGAGTGGTTGAAGAATCCACCCTCAATGTGGAAGGCCTTTCTGCAGCCGGGATGCGCGACCAAGAAAAGAACCTTCCAACTTTTGTTTCCATACCAGCGACAAGACCAGGGAGCGAAGCTGGTGCTTTTGAAGGAAGTTGCTACACCTTGCTAGAACAAACTCAACAAGAAGATGGCTCACGAACCATGTTTGGGCTCAATCAATATGGTGAGGCTATCACGGCCACCCTTATCGACGGTGGGACAAGAACAGATACTGAAAGTAATCAACGAAACTGTGGACAGTCGAATGAAAATGGTTGTGTGGTAATTCAACCTCCAGCAAGTGGAGCATTTTGTAGTCTTCCAGCGAACGCAACAAGGCGAACCGTCATCGATGAGAATGGCATCGAAATCAATTGTGAGGCCGTTAGACAAAACTCGAGATACAACTGCCAAGACTATTCGGCAGATATTCCTGAAGGAGAGCGAGGCTGTAATACCCTTAAAGCCATGCTTCCTGGAAGAAATCTGACCTACCATCGACTCAGCTGTGAAGGTCCAAAGTTTGAGCTTGCACCAGCAACTCGACTTAACAACACTCCTACTGTTGATAGACCTCAAGAAACCTAAGGTGGAAATGGGTGTGACAGTCTACGAGAATTGTCAGTATAGATTCTCCTAACGCCCTTAATTTCGATCTGAAATCAAATACAGTGGTTCCAAAATGGTATAGGCTTTGAATTAGTAGTATGGAGCAGGAGGCTCCATGAGGACTATTACGCTTACACTCTCACTTATCGCAGCAGGTATACTCGCTACGGCCTGTGGGAAACCGGGCAGTAAAAACGTTAGCCCGGAAGAGCAAATCATAAGCTACCGTACACGCGCTAGTGACGGAAGTTGTGAACTAGCCAAGAAACACTTCAAAGGTTTAAAGGCCTTTTGTAGTTTTTTAATCAATGAAGAACTCAATGAAAACTGTGCCCGAGAAAAAAGGCATAATCAGTTTCGTGCAAAGTGTGTAGTTGACGGTAAGCCTGTTATCGACGATGTTCCTGAATCAATTCTTAACTCTGAATCGGATTTAGAAACTGATCGCACAACTCCAGCTGACACGACTCCAGGTGGAGAAGAAGATGATCCACAGGTTACAGGTGATCCAACACAAACAGATTTGAATCGCCAGGACCCTCCGTCTGCGGCACCCGCGGTCGTTGACCAAACACCGGACACAAGACAAGTTGAAACAGTTAATCTGGTTTTACTCGGTCAATTTAAGGCCACGGAAGACTTTTTAACAATTGATTCTAATCGAATCGAAGCCAATGCAGGTGGTGGAGAAAACAAAATCATTTCCATCAATATTGATTTTGAACTTATCCCACCGAGACAACGCCTAGATGACGATATCATCAAGATTGCCATGGGTGACCAGGACCTTTTAGATATCGAGTCTGGCCAAGGAGTTAGACCAGTAGATTGTGACTTAACTCTAAGTGGAGATCTTAGAGTTAAGAGCTCCTCCGGAAGTGTTTCAAAAGTTATGTTGAGAGGACTTGATCCAATCAATCCTAATCAAAAAGATGTTAAAGGTCCTTGCGAAACATTCGCGCAAACTCTTAAAGCGTCAATGACTTCTGGAGACCTAATTCAGATTGCAATTCGAAACATGCCCCATGATAGCAAAGACAATGTCGTTTTTGGTGAAATCGAGCTTAGCATCGAGCCAACTCCAGAAGTGGGAGCGGAGCGCGATGCGAGTGAAACTGGAGCTGCGCCAGACGTAGGTATGGTAGAGGTCGACGGGTCTGCAACTCGAACAGCCCCAGAAACCGACGACCAACTACCTGAGGAATAATTCCACACCATTCTACCGAATCAAAAAGTTTGTCCTATATATAAGGACAAACTAATGCTCTAGCTTTCTGAGAAAGTAACTTGAGCTCTCTTTCTTTGTTTGTAAAGCCAACTTAAGTAGGCCTTAGTCTAGAATTCTAAAAAAGAGACACTTTTGTTTAAAGACTCACAATGAGACACCGATGAGTGTGTTGTAAGAATAAAGAA
>CAZFYV010000040.1:0-5075 GCA_964523195.1 uncultured Pseudobdellovibrionaceae bacterium | reverse complement strand
TTTTGTTTAAAGACTCACAATGAGACACCGATGAGTGTGTTGTAAGAATAAAGAACCCATTCGAGTAAGTAATACTCGCTTGATTCCATGGATAGGAATCAAGAAGGACTCAAGGAAGAGGAGGAAGTTATGGGTCTTCGTATCAACACAAACACCGCTTCTCTGAATGCTCAGAGAAACTTGTTTGGCACAAAGGTAGCTTTAGATAAGAGTCTTGAGAAGTTGTCTTCTGGTCATCGAATTAATCGAGCTGGAGACGATGCCGCAGGATTAGCAATCTCAGAAAATCTTCGTGCACAAATAAGAGGCTTAAAGCAAGCCAATAGAAACGCACAAGATGGTGTCTCACTGATACAAGTTGCAGAAGGTGGACTTAACGAAGTCAGTTCAATTCTGATTCGTTTAAGAGAGCTTTCCGTACAAGCAGCTTCAGACACGATCGGTCCAGTTGAAAGACAGTTTCTAAATGTCGAATACGATCAACTTGTTTCAGAGATTGATCGAATCGCCGATGGAACCGAATTTAACGGAACTCCACTACTAAGTGGAACGGGCTCTATTCTTGATTTCCAAATCGGAACAAGGAATGATCCAAACATCGATAGACTGTCATTTGATGCATCAAAAGCTGATTCAAATAGTGCAGCTCTCGGAGTGAATTTAACAAGTGTTGCTGATAAAGCATCTGCACAAAACTCCCTAGCCGCAATTGATGAAGCCATTGTAAGTGTCTCTGCTATGAGAGCTGACTTTGGTGCCATTCAAAATAGACTACAGTCAACTATTGCGAATTTAAATGTGTCGCTAGAAAACTTAGCCTCTGCAAACTCTCGAGTAAGAGATGTGGATGTCGCTGAAGAAACTGCGAACTTTACAAAGAATAATATATTAACGCAAGCTGGGGTCAGCGTACTCTCGCAAGCGAATCAAACTGCAAACTCGGCACTTACACTCTTGAATCGGTCTTTCTCATAGATTGATCGATTCGGTCTCTAACTCAGTGGCCTTAGCTTTATAAGCTCTGGCCTTCCCAAAAAGACTGGGAAAACCTGTATTAGTGTGTGTGAGCCCAAACTGTTTCCTGCAATTCTTGGGAGTTCTTGCGAACCAAGGACTCCCAACTTTAGGATTCAAAGCAAGTTTGATTATTGATTACCAAAACTGAAGACTGAATACGTAAAGTAAACAGAGCCCAGTGAAAAACGAGAACAAAAGCGGTACAAGTTCAAAGTTCTCGGACAACTAAAGAAAAGTTAGAAACTGTGAAATAACATAGTTACTCTAACCAAATTTTGAACTTCAAATATGCTTTGAAAGTTCTATTTCTGCATTTAAGAGAAGTCCCTTCTCGTTCACAAAAAAACTAGACTCAATTGCTAAAGCTGAATTCCCGATAAGACAAATAGGAGAAGTTTATTTATTAACCAAGGATGGTCCAAGACGGACCCTGGCCAATTAGGATGGCACTAATCAAGGAGGATTAGCTATGCAAGGAGGATAGAAAATGGGATTAAGAATTCGCACGAATGTGCCTTCGTTGAATGCCCAAATGAATTTGATTGGAACAAATAGAAATTTGGACCAAGCACTCGCAAGGTTAAGCTCGGGTTACAGAATCAATCGCGCAGCAGATGATGCAGCAGGATTGGCAATGAGTGAAAACTTGAGAGGTCAAATTCGAGGACTTAAACAAGCCAACAGAAATGCCAACGATGGTATCTCTCTGGTTCAAGTCGCAGAAGGTGGACTAAACGAAGTTGCCAATATGCTTATTCGATTAAGAGAGTTAGCAGTACAGGCATCTTCAGATACCATCGGCGACACAGAAAGAAAGTTTCTGGACGTTGAATATCAACAGCTTAAATCTGAAATTCAGAGGGTAGCTGAAGTAACAAAATTCAATGATAGAGACCTTCTTAATGGAACAGGTGGATTGTTTGATATACAGATTGGAATTCACAATGATCCTTTTAAGGATAGAATTTCATTCAATGCAAGTGCCGCTAATGCATCAATAGATTCATTAGGTGTGGTTGCAGAGGCTGTAGCAACAAAGGAACAAGCTCAATCTAGTATTGATGTCGTGGATGAAGCAATGTTGAGTGTAAACGCTATGAGAGCAAATTTTGGTGCCCTCCAAAATAGACTCCAGTCGACGATCAACAACTTGAACATTGCACATGAGAACTACTCAGCCGCTAACAGTCGAATCAGAGACACAGATGTCGCTGCAGAGACTGCAGAGCTCACGAGAAACAATATTCTCATGCAATCTGGAATTTCAGTTCTAGGTCAAGCCAATCAGATGAAAACAATGGCTTTGAAACTTTTAGGATAGTTTCACGTCATATAGGAGAGAGGGCTTAGAGGACTCTCTCCCATCTTGGAGAGCTTGCGAATAAGGCGATCAAGGAGGATTTTATGTCAATCGTCATGAATGAGTGGAAGAATTCCATCGGCTTTGTACTTCTTTTGAGTACTATGGTTGCTTTCACTTTTATTAATATCATTTAATTTCTTTATATCAGCACAAACTAAAAGAGCAGGCCTAGCCTGCTCTTTTTTAAAGTCCAATTGAAACTCAAAAATTTAAAAGACTCGATACTCGCTATTAAAGTGAGTGCCTCAATTTGAAACAGTAACTCTAGTTTCTTCGATCTACGATGCGTGCACAATCCTCCAGATGAGAATAGGTGCGATTATTAGTCGCTTTACCACTGAAAACATCGTAAATCTGAAATGCACTTCCATTATACGAACATAGTTCTCGACCTTTTTTAGTGGCCATATACTCAGCACAACGCTCGAGAGTTCTCGCTCCGCCACCATTTTCTCCACCGAGAGCAACTCCATCGATAGTGTGAGGTAAGAAATGTTGTCCTGTGTAGGAACATAAAATATCTCCTCGACGAGTATTCATATACTCAACACATCTCTCTAATGTTCTCGCTCCGCCTGTAGCGCCACCAATTTTCAAACCGTCCACAGTATAAGGAAGAAAGTTATTGCCATCGTAGGAACACAATAGATCGCCTTTTTGAGTAGCCAGATATTCCTCACAGCGACTCAGACGATTAGCTCCTCCGTTTTCAGCTCCAATTACAATATCTCTATTATGCGGAATAAAATATCCACCACTATTTTTATCACAATACAAATTCACAGACCCTCTTGGCGGATCAATTGAAATTCCATTTGAAGCAAAAATATCGATTATGCTTCTTAGGTGGTACCTCACCTCTCTTCGATCATCCCTACTCATCTTAGAGCGATCAAAATGTTGATTAATCAACTCAGCAACAGTGTCACCAAGTCTTAAAATCCCGCCTCGTCCCTGCTGTGCGACAGCAACAGACATAAAACCAAGAACTAACATTGCAGCAATTAATTTCTTTGAAATTCTCATACAAACCTCTTTCCCCATGATTCCCTCAAAATCACAGAACAAGGTCTAGCACTTTCAGCCTATCTTTCAACAGGAAAAAACGGATCGAAAAATTTCCACTAAGTGGCCTAATTAAAAGGGTTTAGGTGTTGAATTAGAAAAGAATTTCTAAAATAATGTAACCACCGTTCAATTTTTTTCACCTCAGGACCACCTAATGAATAGAATTTCCATTTTAATCGCTTTTTTGCTCATTGCGTCTTCTTCAATTTCTCAGGCTTTCCTTAATAAAAAGTGGAAGATCATTGTCAAAAGAGGAAATGTTGAGGTTCTGAGAGGAGATAATACCCTAAGCGTCGATAAAGTTCCTTTTCAGCTTGAGGATAAAGACTTTGTAGTGACTAAGAACAAATCAAAAATCTTAATCAATCGTGCTGGCGTAAGGATGTGGCTTGGTTCCGACTCAAAAATTCAAGTTACTGAAGCAAACAAAGTAAAGAGTTCTGCTAGCCCAAAAGAATTTAGCATCGTAAACCTTTTAAGAGGAAAATTTAGAACCAAAGTAAAGCCTGGCCAAGGAAAAGACTTTAGAGTCAAAGTCAAAAGTGTAGTTGCCGGGGTACGAGGCACTGAGTATTACGCTCATCTTATAAACGATCAGATCCAATTGTGCACCCTAGAAGGTGAAGTTTTCGTAGAAGGAGAAAAAGGATTTACCAAAACAATACCCAAAGGATTTGGTGTACGGATAGATAAAGGGCGTCCTCCAGTTTATAGGGAAACCCCTCCTTCAACTATCGCTGCCTGGGTTAGCGACACTGAGCTGGATAGTGAGATGGATATCGCTTCTTTCGTTTCATACTCCAAGTCGCCACAAAATATGACTCTGGTAGAATCAGACACTTTTCCTGTTTATGGAAATGTCTCTGCACAAACCTATTTTGCTTACAGAGATATTGAGCAAACCACTGGAAGGTCTAATATTGGCGTAGGCTGTTACGCTGCCACCCCTCGAATCCAAGTTGGTGAAGGCCTGGGAGTAAATATCGCTGGATCTGTTATCGGATCTAAAAGCACTCGTGAAACTAGAGTTAGCGAGTTACCAAACTTTAATGAAGATGATCACACTCGAGTTAGCCTAAAAGAGGCAAATATATTTTTCGAAAATGAGCGTCTTTCTGCTCACGGCGGAATGATCACTATCAATACCAATAGTATTTCTTTACTTGCAAAGCAGAACTACAGATTTGATAGCGACCACCACGTAGGAGCCAATGTTAGTTACCAGCTCACTGATAGGTTTCATTTAGCAGTGTTTGGTGGAATTGGACAAGAATGGGCAAAACCCTTAGACCACTTTACACCTTTAGATATCTTTGGAGCAAAACTAAATATGGGTGTAAAAATTGGTGAGTTTACCTTTGTTCGATCTTATGAAAAGACAAACTCTAATAACCAAACCACTAATCTCAATTACTTTTTTAACCACCAAATTGGTCAACTCGACTATACCACCGACCTCACTTACCAAACATCAACAGCACCAGGTCAGCAAGTGGATGAAGAGGAAGCCACTTTTGGTCGACTTGAAGTTGGTTATTCGTTTAATCTTGGAGTTGCATCAAGACTGCGATTACAATTCATAACAGCATCCAAGTATTTTCAACCCATTCTTAACGATAAATACTCC
>CAZFYV010000039.1:0-18854 GCA_964523195.1 uncultured Pseudobdellovibrionaceae bacterium | reverse complement strand
AAGCGGGACTCTTCTGGAGACCTAGCCATTGATGTCGTAAATTCTTCAAGCCACTTCTTCACAGCTCTTTATCGGAGTATTTATAAATCATTTCGAGAGCTTAGCTAGTATTTCCATACCAACGTCGAACAATACCTACGGAATATAAAACGAAGGTCGCGTGGGCTATGTAGCTCGATAATTGTTAGACCCTATGTACGCAATTGCAGACGCATAGATTTCCATAAAGTCGGCCTTAAATTGACTGAAAACGCCTCGAACGGGCTAATGAAATCCAAAATATTTTAACCATAATTTTGGAGGTCGAAAAAATGGGAATTGCAGAAAAAAAAGCTATGCGAGCTACACTTGAACGATTAACCGAAGAGACTCAGGCTTGGCTGGATAAATCAGGACTAAAGATCGAGTCACAAATTGATTTCTCTTCTATAGAAACGGAAGAAGCTACGATCACAAAATCGATCAATGTTCCGTCCAGCATCATCGGTTACTTAACAACACTCACCGAAGATCAAGACTATAAAGAAGCTTTTTCTGAAGTTAAAGGTATCAAATTTGTACCTGTACAAGATGAAGCCTTTGATTATGAAGCTAGTGCTAGTCTTAACGAAGGACTGATCACTGTTAACTTTTTGCCACTACAGTCTTTTCATGGTGGCTACGAAAGATCTATTAAAGGATTATTCTAGCTTTTATTGGGAGGCCTATTGGTCTCCTTCTTTTTTCACATCAGGATTTTCAGATTGTTCTTTTGGTGTGTCAGTGGTTGCAGGGGCTGAGATCTCTTCTATGGTTTCTATGGTCGTGGGATTCGTTGTTTCTACACTCGCGGTCATCAAAAACATATAAAGTAGAATAAAGGTGGTAACATTGAAGACCGCAAGACCTTTAATAAAACCAGATGAAGTGTGCGTTGTTGTAAAAAACAATATTGGAGAGAGGATTACAGCTCCAAAGCCAAAAGCAAAAAACACAATCTGAGGATTATATTGCTTAAAAAATGTGCCCATGATTATAAAGACAATTAATAATACAAGAGCAACAATGGTACTAATCTTAAACAAGTTCATTCAGTATACTCCACTATTCCTTAAAATTGGCATAATGCTCTAGTTCCTTTATACGCTTTTCTAATAGCATAGCCTCAAACTTTTTGCTACTAACTTTCGGGAACCTCTGCTTTAAATAACTCAAAAATGAATCTTTAAAACCACCCCACTTTTCCTGAGATGAGAGTATTCCAGCTTTCGAGATGGTGCCATAAAATTTTGAATCTTTGCGCTTACTAATACTTTCAACCGAGTTCGCTAACTTTTCTCGAAGCGCTTTTATGGGTTTCGTTTTTGGAAAATCTTGCCTCTCATAGGCTTCTAAGGTGTCAAGTAACCAGTCATGTGAACTCGCCTTCATTGAAAAAACAAAAGAAACTCTGCCTGAACCTGATAACTCCTGCTCTTCAACGGCCTGTTCGTCAAAAAAAGCTGTCGCCTGAGATTTAAGTGTTTCTAGCGATCTTTTTTGCTCTTTTTTTAAATTCATTTCTATTTTTTTATAACGTTTAGCCCAAGCGAATTCTTTGAATTCATAGTCTCGGGATGAGCAGAAACCACCTGTCATTCCGCTGGTAACATGATCACAAAACAAAAAAGTGCCTTCTCTTCTATACAAATGATCTACCATGTATTGGAGCTCAGCTAAAACGGAACTGTTATGACAAATAAGTGATGTCGCTAGTTTGATATTGCGTTTTACACCCCAGCCATTGGCATAAATCTCTGCTAGAAAATTTAAATCGTCATATGAAATTACACAATGACGATATTTCTCCCAATTATCTGAAGATTTACTATCGTTCATATACGCAACACATGATTTTTTTGCAGAGTACTCTTCCTTTTGCTCCTCTGTGGGCCTATCTTCTTTTGGAATTTTAGGTACACCGGCTTTATAACAATAGTCTATCGTATTTAATATCTTTTCAGAGTCGTATCCCACAGAAATTTTGTGTTTACGCGCTAAATCCGAAAACTTTTTAACTTTTTGAAGATTAAAGTATTCTCTACCGCTAAGTAAGTAGTGGTGGATTAAGGTTCCAAACACATCAGGATACAATCTCTCAGCCGCTTTTTCGTAATAATAAATAGAAGGCTTAGTTCCTAAACCGTAGTACCCCAACCTGTAGTAGGCTTCAGCACTTCCCCCATCGGCTGCTTTTTTTATCCATTTCTTAGCTTCGTCTCGATTACTATCTACAAGGGCTTTGCCATACTCTAGTTGGTCACGACTTCCACCTTTTTGCGCTTTCACTTTTAAAGCCTCAAGATTAACCGACTCTTGAGCGAAACTTAAAACGCTCAAAAAAACTAAACCCGATGTAACTACTAATAATCTAATCATTTGCAAGATGAAACCTACATCATATCAATTCGAGTGTATTTTACGGATTCAACTTCACCAGCTTTGCTAAGAACTGCTTTCACGTGGTAAGGAGGCTTTTTCTGATGTTTTCTGAATACGAAAAAAGTCATTACGTTATTTTTGAGGGTTGGTGGCGACATCTTTGAGAAATCAGGCATAGCAAAGTCAGAAAGTCTAAATTCGCCTTTAAATCTTGCTTTTGGATCTTCTTTTTTAATACTCTCTCTGTACTTGTTTTCGTACTCTTTGGGGTCGTTAATTACGGTATAGTCTTTACGATGGGTCGTATGATTTACAAGGCTCGCCAGTTCTTTGGCATACTTTTCTTGAATGATTTCGGGATAAAGAACGAGCTTTTTACTAGTTACGATATAAATATCAAAGCCAGCCCGAGTAAGTTTAAAACTCGGCCAACCATTCTTGTCCATATTATAAGTGAGCTCTATTGGCTCTTTACTTCGTTGATGGATGACCTCGTTGAAGGTAAATGACTCTGATTCCACTCTTTCGCCATCTTTTATAATGACCTCATGATACCTTGCTCCCATGAGATAGTTTATACACGTCCTAAGATTTCTTTCTTCAGGATCGCCTTTAATCTCAATGGCCTCATCTCGCTCACGGGTCCAATAGGTCAACTTATTGCCCTCAAGCTTTGGAGGCTCAACAATATCAAAGTCAATTTTTTTGTAGTCAAGAATCGACTGGAAACCAAACCGAATGCCAAGTTTCTTAGGCTCTCGATCCTTTACACTGTCTGCAAAGGGTTTATATTGAGAGAGCATTTTCTCCATACGATTTTTTATATCTTTAGAATCTTCGACGACGACCCAATAATACTTCGATTTCTTGTGGTACCTCATGTAGTTCATACTCCAGAGAGCCAAGGCTGAGGCATTCTTTTTAGTAAGAAAATCAGGGTAATGTTTGATCAAGTCTTTAGCTGGAAATGCTTTACCACCATCGACTTTAACCATGCCAATATCACCTTCTCCTCTTTCATATTCAATTTTTTGGGGTTGCCCTTTTTTTGGGACTATTTTTTCAGGCTCTTTCTTTTTTGGTGTTTTAGAATCAGTTGAAACTGTTCCCACTGGATTATAGTGAGCATCACCTATGGTTGTTCCTTTTAATTCAACTTCAACCTTATAAGGAAAACCCGCTAAGAAACTAGAAGACGCATAGAATGTCACCGTTTTGCCATCAAAACTGGGTTCCTCAATCGCATCAAGATCTGGCATACCAAAGTTGTTGAGCTGTTGTTGATAGGGATTAAAAGGCTTTTTCGGGTCTTCAGCAGCAAACTTCTCTTTTATTTTTTTGCTAAATTCTGCGATGTCCTTTATCACGTCGTATTCATATTGTTGAAAATAGTGGTTAAGAAGAATCGCTAACTCCATAGCGCTTTCAGGTTTTTGAAATTTAGGGAGTGCTAGAACTTCTTGGGCCGTCATCAGTTTTGCTTTGGTGTCCGCATTCATGACAACCTGAAATGCAGGAAAGCCTCTTTCATCTTGTGAAGGTTGAAATATAGGATAATCAATTTTGGATTTATCAGGCTTGTTCATAGATTTTTTCCCGCGAGCATAGGTATTTGAAAAGGCCAGGCTGACCAACACTAAAACTATAGATAAGTACTTCATTCCAATAAGTTAGCCTGTCTCACTATGATCCACAATTCTTATTTACTGGTGTAATATGCGCAGCGTACTTGAACTTATTGGCTACCAGCGCGACCTAGGTATGAATGGCCCTCATGAATCACTAAGACGTGCTCAAATTTGATATTCTAGGAGTGATGGGTGATAAATTAGGGAGTGTTTGGGCCACAAGACTTTTGGTCATTTCATTTACAATTCTACTTTCCATAGCTTCTCAAGCTTCGTTAAGCTATGGCGAATTTGTTCAACGAACTTCAGAGTTGAGTCGAGATGTTGGAACGTCTCGTTGTGAATGTTCATCAATATTGGAATCCGTTCGCAATATGGAATCAGCCCATACTCGACTTCCTCAAATCGTTCAGCAATCGGCTGTTGGCTATATGAACAAACTTGTCTACGACAACCCGTCTTTTGATGCCTGTTTTAAAGGTGAAAAGAGAATCGGTGGTAACTGTGGGATCTGCTCTAGAGATTCAGGAAAATCGGCTTTAGTTGTTATGGATATGCAGGGTTACTTTAGCGCTCGAAACGGAGCCATTCGAAACTCTTCCAACAGAGAACTGGCCGATGCCGCCATACAAGAACAAATCAAAGCCATTGAGGAAGCTAAAAAAAATAAATTACCGATTATGGTCGTTGAATACGATATCAATAATATGAGTCCCGTAGGCTTAGATGGATCCGGCCTTCCTTACTGGAAGGATACCGACACCGATCCAAGAATTATGGCCGCTCTTGAAGGCTATGATAATTATCAGGTCATAAAAAAGAATACCGATAGTTTTTTAAGTCAAAACAATAATAATCGCCGGCAGGTCGTAGATTTTTTTAGAGAACACGATACTCAGCAGATTATTATGACAGGTGCCAATGGAGGAGCCTGCGTTGCTAGAAGTATCGCCCAAGCCCTTGGAAACAACTGTGAAGTGGTCGCCTATAGCCGAGGAATTGCGGATTTTAACTATGACAGTTTTGTATTTCCTTATGCTGGCAATTACTCTAGCTTTACGGATCAAGTAAATATGGGAACTTGTGATACTTGTGTATTTCGAGAAGTTCATTCTATGGAAACATTAGCTCCGTTAATGAGACAGAGATTTACACCAGTCCCTGTTGAGACCTCAGAAGCCGCTATACAGGAGCAGTAATGAAAGCCATATTTATATTAACATTTCTATTTTTGATCGCTCTACCAACCCAGGCGGAAATTTTAGAAAACCTAGATGTTCTTAAAATAGAAAAAAGCTCAAAGGAGTACCGAGTCAAACTTACTCAAGTCGACAAAGCAAAAGGTAATCACTTTTATATTGTCGTAGATAAAAAAGACCCTAGGCTTAAAAAGATAATTAAATACCTCAAACAAAAAAGAAAACTTAAAGTAAAATATTCATTACAAGCTAATATCCCCAGTTTTACCTATCGACCTTACGGAAGTGTTTACCCAAGCTCTGGATTGATTATAAATGGCACTACAATGAAAGAGAGAGAAGCTGAAGCACCTAAGCTTCCCCCCCGAGGCTTTTAAAAAGACACTAAAAATTGGCTTCGACATAGGGCTCAAGAGCCATCATAATGTCTTCGTGACTTGGATCTGTATGTCTCCATCGCATTCGATATTTGCATGACCCTGTAATTAGTGTTCGACCTACACAAGTTCGTCTCCATCTTACATCTCGGTACAGTTCCAAACTGTTAGTTTCTTCATTAAAAATCGCTGGTATCTCAACAGATTTGAAAGCCAATAAATCACCATAACAAACGACCGGTAAGCCTTTTTCACCAAAGCTCGCAAAGAAATCCATCCATTTTTTTGTAAAAGGAAAACCATCGTCACCTCTACCATAAGTCGAAGTCACTCTCCTTTTTGCACTAATCCAGCATTTAGAAACATCAGTCTTCATAAAACCAAAAGGAAGTTTATACTGACCAGATACTATCTTATCCATAATTGCGTAGGAAACCTTATAGTCATCTAACAGATATGTCTCAAGATTTCTTATGGGCCAAGGCAAATGGTAGCTTTCTGAAAGCTCGATTAGGCGGTCTGTAGTATAAGTGTCCGGACTCATATTTGCGCTCATAATTGTCAGCTCTATTGAAGCCATTTTGGAAATTTCTTCTTCCAATTTTCCAATACTATTCTGAGCCGATTCATGATCGTTTTTAATCGGAAACCGCTTAGTTAGATGTTCGATTATAGCTTGCTGTTGGTCCTCTGGTAGATCAGAAACCATACTTTCGATATGTTGATCAGTCTTTTCAACCTTTTCTTGCCATTCTAAAACCATTTCCTCGTAGAGGTAGATAATGTTTTGAACTTGATTTGATAGACTTGTGGGACATTCTTTTGATTTGCGATAACAGAGGGTCGAAATTCTACCATTTCTCGGATCATTTGCTTTTTTTATGGCTATTTCTAGTTCTTGTATCTTTGATAGTTCTTTTGGAGCTTTTTCCGCTTCTAGCTGGTAATCGACTATATTTGGTGCTGAGAACGCACTAAAGCTCCACAACATTAAAACGATAAAAACGAATTTCATAGGGTCTTCTCCTGGTTAATTCCCAAAAACCCTATGTCCCTCGAGATACAGATACTAGACTTAGTACCTAGTTTCAATTGAGGGCCCTCAAATACCGTTAACAGTTGTGGGCCAAATACTTCAAAATCGACAACAAACTCATCGCTCCCACCTCTAAACTGCTAAAATCACCGGAAGAACTATGAGATAGTAAGTTAAAGAGGGCGTTAGAATATGCTTATTAAAGGCCATGATACAAAAGAGCTTACTCTACTTTTACTGAAATCTATTCGTGGAACCCAGAGTCTTGAAGCATTAGCTCGAAAGCTAGATCTAACCAAAACTCAAATCCATCGATGGGAAAGTGGTAAGACTGATATTCGTTGGGACAACTTCGTTGAAATTTGTCGAGCTCGAAAGGTAAATTTAAATTCTGCCATCAAAATAGCCCTTAAAAGACCTGTCTCTCCTCTCAATACAAAAAAGCTTATGCACGACTTTCTAAAAGAAGACTTAGATGCTGATGTTTTGCGCTATATTAATGCCTCTAAATCGAGTATTAAAAGGTGGGAAAGCGGTACTTCGTTTCCAACTCTCATTCAGCTTCTTCTGATTTTGAATTTAGAAAATAAGCACTTTTTTATTCGATTCGCTAAAGAGCTCCGGTTTTCTGATGATAAACTGGTTTTTCCTCGGAACCATCAAATTTTTAAAGGAACTTCGAACTTAAAAGGAGTACCACCGCTTGGGTTAGCCATTCTGCAGTTTTTAAAACTCGAGTCCATACGTTCTAAAAAATACGTAAAAGGCAAGATTGCAAAACAACTTGGTATAACAAAGGCCCAAGAAGAGCAGTCATTAAAGGCTTTAGAAAATGACGGGGTTATATCTTCAAGTTCTTCAGGAAAAATTGAGATACTCAAGCCAATTAACCTTCTGGAACTCACTCCAAAAGAGAGGCGCGAATTGGAAGATTACTGGATTAAGTTCAAATTGAATCGAAAAGGACATAAGCAAGATAAGGCTGGCTTTTTGATTACAAGTGCAACTGAAGAATCACTAAATAAGATAGAAGAGGCTAGAAAAGAGTATCACACCAAGATTCGTAAAGTCTTACTCGATCAAACTGAAGAGAATAGAGAACATATTCTCTTCATAAGTATGGATAATTTAAAGCTCAACCCTTAGAGATTGATATCACATCGACCTTTTTCAAATTGAATATCATCTACTAAAACACCGTAGGTTTGCCTATCATCACCACCGGCATCTCGAATAGCCACTGTGATATTCTTTTTATTATCGACGACGTCGATTTCCTGGCAAACATCTACCCATTCTGCTCTATCAACAAGGGCGTGAGCAGTGTATTCTTTGTCTCGTTTCTTTTGGTAAAGAGCGATTTCTAGGTTTCCATATCGACCTGAGCGTTTTTGTGCTTTGAGCTTTAAACGATAAACACCATTTTCAACCACAGGAAAGCGCTGGAAGATTTCGATATTAGCGTCTCCAGAAACCCTGCGACCTGTACTTGTGGTACAATGAGAGTCCAATTCAACGAGTTGATTACCATCAGGTGCATTAGTAACAACCCCAGCAGTTTGTACTTCTAAAAATGAGCACTTTTTACTATCACTTTCATCATTAACTTCTTTGATTCTCCATCCTGGAACATTATTAGAATCAACAATGGTCCATCCATCTTCTAAGTACGAAGTACCCTTTTGATCGTCATAGATATTCTTAAAAAGCTCAAAGGATCCATTTACAATATGGTTCGAATCAATCTGTAAAACTTTATCAATATCACCATGGGTGTATTCGATTCGGTCTAAAACCGGGTCAACACAGCCCTTGTGAACTAATCTTTTTATAATTCGATTGAGACGTTCTTTTGTCAGGGTATTTCTTAGAGTGAGTAGATCTTTTTTGGGATGATCGGCACCGATTTTCTGTGCTCTTCGGTATGAAGTCATCAGCTTTCTAATGGCCCTTCGAGCGAGCTTTACACATAGATCAGCATTTTGATTTTCAATAAACTCCCTATAGAGATTGCCTCCAAAGCTAGAGGCTATAAAAAGAGCTTCTTCTTTGTTCTCATCGAGATTTTCACAGTTCCGATACCAATTTTTATACATGGATTTGAGTTGCTCACCCAGGTTGTTTTCTTCGATATTAAAAACTGTACAGGCTTTTGAAACAATAGTTGGGTCGACAGCGGTCTCTTCTTCTTCACTGGGATTATCACCCCATTCCGCTAAGTCTTCATCAATTGCGGGAGTGTTATTGTTATTTACGTCTTCTGACTCTGAATTGTTGCTATGACCGCAGCCAAGTGAAAAAATAAAAACGCCTAATATCAAGATTCTTAAGATGCTCAAATTACCCTCCATATGCTCACTACTTGATTTAAGAGCAAGATCTAGACCGATAGGTCTGATTTTTAAGTAGCTATAATTACACGAAAATATAATACCGATTTGAGAGTGCTCTTAACGGGACGTAGAACTTGTGAGCATATGAAAAATCCGTTATCAGTTCGGTTTTTATATCACAAAGTCTAATGTTAAGACATCTTGAGAATTCATCTTTACAAATATCAACATTAGAGTGAGACAAAAAGAGAAGAGTGGGTTCAACTTTTCTATTTTGCTCATTGATCATCACCCGCAGGGACATGAAGCGAATGAACGCTAAAGCAAAATGGAAAACCACTCTCCCTATAAACTCGACTTATTTCATTTACACTATGTAAATTGAAACAATTTATTAATATTTTTATTGCGAATTTTTTGCAATAAAAATCGAAGGCTTTTTGCGTTAGTTCTTTTGCGTCAACATTCTGATACCTAAAATCAACCTCAATGGATCTAATCTCGAACCTATTGAGACTGAGTTTGAGGCATATAACCACGTGACGCCTTTGCTAATTTTCGTTCAATAAAACTCGGTGCGATTCGAGAAAGCCATTTGAGTTTATTAGCCTGCCCTGGCCTTATTTCTAACTTATCGTTACGCAATCCACTCATTGTGGTTTCGACCAACTCCTCTGTCGATAAAATATCAAAGAATCCGTCTTCGGGAAGCCTTGCCGTCATATTGGTTTTAACGGCTGGAGGTGCTAGTTCGAAAACCTTTACACCACAGTCTTCCAGTTGAAACCTAAGACTAGTGGTAAAAGAATGGATAAAGGCCTTTGTTCCACAATAAATGGGCGCAGACATCATAGGAACAAAAGCTAAGCCCGATGATACATTGATAATGCTACCTTTGTTTTGCGTTATCTGATTAAGGAACAAGCTTGTGGTTAAAACCGTGCCCTTAACGTTGATATCTACCTCTTTATTGAGCTCGACCAAACTCTCTGGAGTATTCTGAAGATTACGACTTACAAGAACTCCAGCGTTATTAATCAGCACATTGAGACCCTTGTACTCCGATTGGATTTTTTGAGACAATTCGCTCATTTCTGATTCATTGCTCGAATCACATTTAAATCCAATGAGTTCGGGACACTCTTCTTGCGCCTGATTGAGTTTTTCTAGACTTCGTCCGGTTATTAAAACTTTGTTGCCAAGTTCTACAAATTTTTTAGCAAGAGCCAATCCAATTCCAGAACTTCCACCAGTTATTAAGATCGTGTTTCCATTTAATTTCATTTTGCCCCCATTCTAATTTTTTCGATTTCTAATTGTGATTCCATAGAACGAATCTTTTTAAAGTCTCTAAAAACAGACTCTCGATCTCCACTCAAAGCGATGATTCCAAGAGTCGTAAGATAATCCACTGTTTGTTCCACTTGATCGCCATTTTTGACCCAAAGGTGATTCTGAAAAAAGGTCTCCAAACTAGAAACATGATCAAATACTTCAATATTTTTGACTGTTCCGCTCATTGGAGAACTAATAAAGACGGGAACCAAACAGTGGTTGAGAGTGTATTCTTGAGATTTCACATCACCATAACGAACAGCTTCTACAAGCTTATCAGCCTGGCTACTTCCCGTAGCTTGTCTTGCAAAGCCAACAACAGGACCACCTGTCATTCGCGGAACTGACTCAATAAGTCTTGGACCATCTTTGGTCATCATAACTTCATTATGGCAAGCTCCCCATTTTAAACCCAATGAATCGAGGACCTTGTAAGTAAAATCAATAAGTTCTTTATGGTCTACTGGATCTACAAACTCCACATGGTCGTAAACGGTTTCTCTGCCATTGTATTTAACTTTGGTATATTTAATCAAATGTCCAAGATAGTGTTTTCCCCCGGCACTCACCGTTCCAACAGAGAACTCCTGCCCCACGGCTTCTTCTTGGATAATCACCGAACGATTTTTAAGACCAGTCATATTTGAAAAGCTATCAAGTATTTCGTTGAAGGTGCCTTTCCAATTTTTCCCATCTCGAATGTGAAATACCTTTTCACTACCAGCAGATACGGGAGGCTTTAAGATAAAAGACTGATCTATCAATTCTGTATCACTGAGCCACTTTTCTGCTTCATCTAAGCTGGTTGCTTCAAGAGTTTTTAAAAAAGGAAGTCCAGCATTCTTTACTGCCCTTTGCATTTGATATTTGTTCAATCGATCTTCAATGGGGCTATGATCATTAGAATAGGCAGGAGTTAATGCCTTTGAAAGCTTCTCGGCTAGAGGTACACCTTTCTCAGCTCCTGCAAACACCGCTACGGGATTATATCTAGCCAATCTACTTTCAATACCTTCTTGATATTGAATAATTTCTTTGAAGTCGCTTGAGTTAATTTCAGTTGCAAAACCAAATCGCTCACGCAAAGGTTTAAATGTGACCGCGATACAGTCATACCCCATTTTATTGAAGGCTGGTGCCAGTTCTTTTCCAGACGATCTTGGATCAACAATGACTATAGTTTTTCTCATTGGACCCTCCCATCAAGTTTAATTTCATAATGCTAAATTGAATGACCAAAACTAAAGCCAGAACCAAACTTGATAAGGACAACAAGTTAGTTTGACTGACTCCCAATCCGATTAACAAGCCACCAAGTGCTGTTCCGATGGTTCCTCCAAGGCCGATGGCCGAAGAATTAAGAGCTGAGAGCATGGGTCGCATATTTTCATATTTCTCAAAAAGACTATATTGTTGTGGCGTTACGGTAGCCCACCCGAAAGCTCCCCAAATGAGAAATGGTATAAGCCCAACAATTGAATGCTCAATGAGCATTGGTAAAACCAAAAAGTTGATAGACAAGAAAAATAACAAAAAGGCCATGACACCTTGAGGGTTTTTGGTGCGATCTACAATATGGCCAATAAAACTACTACCAGCTACCCCACCGATTCCCCATACTAAAACAATGGTCGCCAAACTATGGGGGGAATTTTCTTTAAAAGCAGAAATATAGGAATAAAGCCCTGTTGTTATTAAGCAGGTAAGTGCAGTTACGCTTAAAGTTGCTAAAACACCCTTGTCTTTGAGAAGTTTTAGTCGATCCCGCACCGTGGTCTCAATATTTTTGCTCTTGAAGACCGAACTCAATAGACAACCGATCAACACAATCGAACCGAGAACAACAGTCATACCAATTGATATCTGCCAGGCATAGTGTTCGGCGATGTAGACACCCAATGGAACTCCAAAAACAACGCCAGCACTATTAGCTCCCCAGATAAGACTCAATGTTTTTCCCTTTTTTGTGGGATCACTTGTTTGCAGTGCTATACCCACAGCTAGCGGATTAAAAATCCCTGCCCCTAAACCTGCCAACACTCTCCCAAAAAGAAAGACCCAGAAGTGTGTGGCAAAAACAGTAATGAGGTTTCCTAAAAGAAAAATAGTAAGTGCTAATAACAGAGTCTTTTTTTGCGATCGACTTTTGGAAAGCAGTGAAAACAATGGTGCTGAAAAAAGATAAGTTAAACTAAACGCCGTAATTCCTTGTGCGGTCATTGGGACCGACTGACCAAGTGTTTGGCTTATTTGTGGAAGGAGTCCTGCCATCATAAAAGCGCTGCTTCCGACGGTGAACATACCTAAAATTAAAAACCCAAGTCTTTTCAATTGTTGCCCCTATTCTCGGTTTCAGAAAACCAATGGTTTTCTATCACCCCCGGGGCATAGTTATAAATTGATAGTACGTGTGCTTGATATAGCTAGAACCTATGTTTCTAAGGTGCTGAAAATAAAGATTTTTTTGAATTTTGGTGAATGTTCGAGACCTAAAAAGTCACTCTTAAACCCATAGGATTAATAATTGAAAATGACACGGAGAGACATCTGCAATCGGTACCTGTAATCGTTTCTTTAAACCCTCTAATGCTTCGTTATCTTTGTTTGTAGAAATATAGTTTGGGAGATTTAATTCTATGGGGGGCCATATGATTCGACCAAATCAATTGAGTTTTGGATTACTAATCTCTTTGTTTTTAACTCTTCCGATGCTTGGACAAGCTGAAAATCTACGTCAGGGTTGTCGATCAATCGGTGATTGTGGAACAAATACTCACAATCGTTTTAACGACGGATATATGAATCGCTCAAAGTTTCAAAGCCAAGGTGCTTGTAATAAACGACTCAGGTGCCCTCGCGATATGGAACCCGTGTGCAGTGAAGAATATGCGACAAGAGTATGTATGGATCGTGATTTGGCAGAAGATAATCAAGGCTACCCACTAGGAAATTTTAATTACTATCAGTGTAGAGATTATTGTCGTTCTCGAGGTTTGAGACTCCCTACAAACAACGAATGGTTGGTTGCCTCAATTGGAACCGAAAAACAATTGTGTTTGCCAACTCATCGCCCGGCAAGACCCGATTGGAATAGCCGAAGGCAAATGTCTGATCAAAGTTTTAACCAACGGGGCGTTAGAAGAGACCTCAGCCAATGTGAATCTGATTTTGGAGTTCGCGATATGGTTGGAGTCTTAGGTCAATGGGTGACTAAAGGCCAAGCGACGCGCTCTGATCGTGAACAATTTAATGGTGGTTTGTGGCCACAACCTGCCTCTAATATTTTCTACCGCACAACGGCCCACGGACCTGGATATTCTGATTACTCCATTGGCTGCCGATGCGCCAGAGACGCTAACTAAGTTTTACTGACATCTTGAGGGGACAACATAGTCTCCTCGAGCACCGTAAAGTGGATGAGGTTGAGTTAAAAACAACAACTCATCTTTTGTGTAGGTTTCACCGCAATACTGAGAAATGGAAACCATATTAGAGACACCTCGAGCTCTCAATCGATCTGGAAGTCCTCCTCCATATGAAATATGAAAATCTCCAAACATGACGACCACAACAGCGCTAGGATCTTTTTTGAGGATATTTATAATCTGTAAGGCCGAAGTGTCATCCCAAGCGGACTGGGCTTGAAAAAACTTTTCAAAATCAAAACCACCGTGACCACCACCAAGAGCATCTAGAATTCTCTTCTTGTAAAGATCATTACCTAGAGTGAAATCTTGTGGGAGTAACATCTTTTCTTCTGAAGATAATAAATCATAGCCAACCGCATTTATTTTTCCAGTCAGCCACCTAGGAGCGTTGATTCCAAAAGACCATCCCCCAAAATAAATTGGAAGTAACAACTGTTCTTTCCAAGATGCAAGATCTTTAATTTTTGCAGCTTTCTTTAAATTGTCTTCACTCAGCTTCCCATTTAGATAGGCATCCAAAGCATTTTGTTCAAGATAGGAAATATGCTCAATGGCCACGAAAACTCTGCGCCCACGATCAATCAGACCCTTAATTATCGACTTCTGAACTTCGTGATGAGGAAGGGCACCATGAAATTCACTTACAAATACAACCTGTCTATTTTTGATTTCATCAACGAGCTGATCACCAGTAACAGTTTCAAGAGTTTGACCTCTATAAATCTTATCGAGCTCAATATCAGGTACAACAAATTGGGCGACTGCAAAGTTCAGATTAAAAAGAGAGCAAATGATCACCCCGACAAACATCGCATTTAGTCTAAATTTTTGAACCATAAATCCCCCAGTTGACCTAATTTAAACCATTGAAATCTAAAGGAGTGTCAGTCACCTGGACCTATGATGTCAATCTCGAGTTGATCTTTTCATTGATTATAAGAACGCTAATTTTTACCATTTAGATTCATCGTGAAAGAGGGAGATTGTGATGGGCTCAAAACCAGAAGATGACGAAACACCAGAAAAACAAAAGCCACCTATCGATGACAGACTTCCTCAGAAGCCTGAAGTCAATCCCTATGAAGAGACTCGCTTATCAGGCAAAGTCTATATTGACGAACGTGGACCTCTTAAGCCGCAAAAAAATCCTTGGGATTCTGATACCGATAACGACGACGAGTATCCTCAAGATATTATAAAGCCTCCTAAAGAAGATGATGGCATAACCTATCAGGGTAAAATTCAAATTGAAGATGATAAAGAAGATGAAATCCCTACTGGCGAAGACGAGTTCCAGGGTGAAATTCAAATCATCGAAGATTCTGATACAAAAAATGCCCATGCTAAATACAACGTAAATATCGAGTACAATTGCCCAGTAAAATGGAAATCCCTTAACCTCACAGATCAAAAAAATATTCGATACTGTTCAAAGTGTAACGAAAAGGTCTATTTTGTAGATTCAATGGAAGACTATCGCAACTTACCTACAGAATCGGTATGTAAAACAATCGGCCCTAAGTTGTTAAAAGCCATAGGACCTTAGTTTTCTAAAAGACATTAGACCTAAATCTGTTCAAGAGGCTTGTGCTGAACCTAGAATAACTTTCATATTCATAAGGTGAGCCACAATCAGTAAAATACTACCAACAATGGTAAATGTGGTCTCAAACCACTCGATATGGGCATGAAGAATTATTTCTACAACGACTGGAATTAAGAGCGCAGTAAGACCTACGAGCGCTAACCACTGAGTTTTAGTGAATGAGCCAGCACCTTTAGACCCCTTAAAAAAGGAAAAGAAGATAACGGGAACCACGATAGCCAATACCGCAAAATGTATAATTTCATTTCCGAGGATCTGTGCAAAACTTGGCGAAAATGCAACAAGGATGGCCGGTAATAAACAGTGGATAATGCATAAAACAGCACAACTTATTCCCAAACGATCTAACATAAAAATACTCTTTCTCTTAATTTAAATAGCTTATATAGCCTAAAAGCCGATTCTTAAAGGCAAAAACCATCTTTCAAAGAGAAATCCGTTTCTCTATTCATGATATGGATATATATAAAAGATAGAGAGAAGAAGAGTAGCCTAAACCTTGAACCGGGACTAAATGAGGGGAAACCCATTTAATTCCAAAAGACTACTCTCCTTCTCTCTTTGTACTTCTGAGGGATAACAGAAGCTCACTCATTTCAGGATATGTTATTGCGAATTTTTCGCAATATAAAAATTCTCAAAATAGGACTCTCTGAGTCTAATGCGTATTATAAAGCCCTCATAAATTATATAAATTAGGCCTTTACTTTATTTGCATATTTGTGCAAATATAAATATATGAGAACTAAAGAGATCGAAAAGCTAGCAGACGTATTTAAAGCCCTTGGAGAGTTCAACAGATTGAGCCTGGTGAATCAGCTCTGTCAATCGGATGACCCGCAGAACGCCATGTGCCTGTGCTCCTGCTGCGATGTGGACGCTTCTGTCGTCTCCAGACACCTTAAAGTATTGGCTGAAGCCGATATTGTGAGTGCCGAGAAAAAAGGACGAGAACGCACCTACTCTTTGAACAAAAAGAAGCTGGCCGAATCTTTGAGAAATTTGGCCGATAAAATTGATAGCGCTGACTAGTCTTTGGCTGGTCACTTGGAAATTTAGAATACTTATAGATTCATTGGGGAAAGGAGAAATCATGGAAAAAAAGAACTGCAATTGTGATTGCGACAATGCAAAGTGCTGCCAAGAAAAGTCTTGTGCTTGCTGCGCAGAAACTTGCTGTTGCTAAATATTGGAAAAAGCTAAGGCCTTAGTAATTTCCACTTAAGGTGAGTAAAAACTGACGACCCTGATTTGGTCCCCACGTGTGGAGGCCATCGAAATGGGCGTGTACAAAATGCCAGTGCCAAGTCGCTGGCGTATCGCCTTCAGAGGCTTGGGTAAAATCGAAAAGATTTTTAATACTAAAACCCAGTTCTAACCAGTCTTTAAATTTATAAGCGATATCTGTATGAACCGTAAAATATGTTGGAGCACTTTGATCTTTTAAAAAGTCTCCACGCTGCTCACCCATTCCATTGAACTGATCTCGATCAATGTAATGCTCCGGATAAGCGCCATAAGGTCCAAGATCTCTTGCTAGCACGACCTGTAATCCAGTTGTAGAAGACCAATTTCCTTTTTCATACGTCGCTTTAAACTGAAAACGATCTTCGATAGCCGCAGTGGGAAGTTTTCTTTTATATCCAGATTCGTAATCAAACTTTTCATAAGAAAGCTCTAACAACCAGGAATCCGTTGGCTTATACCCCAGAAGAAGGTCATAAACCCAAATATCAAAATCTTCATCGGTATTGCGATACTTAATAGGAACATTAAACTGCTCAAAACCAAAAGCCATATTCATTAGCTTCGTATAGTGAACTCCACCTGTAATATAGTAATCAGGCGTATTCAAACTCATCGAATAAACAGCTGAGTAAGACTTTTCTAACTCGGTAATATCGATTTCGTACCCACCTTCATTGTTTCCGTGTTGGGATTCGAAAAAAGTGAGAGGCGCTCTGTAACCGAGACCTAAAGAGAGCCTTTGAGTGAGATGATGGGTAATATTATGAAGAGCTTGAAATCTTGGAGCTAAAATCCATTCATCAATCTCGTTGGTCAGGTCGAGCCAATTGATCGAAAGCCAATCTGAACGTAGTGCTAAATCAAACTCAAATGAATCTCCCACAAAATAGCTATATTGCCCGTACAGAGCTATAGATCTGTAGTCAAAATTATCGCTATCTAGATTTCTAGGAGCTACAAATAGAATCGATTCTGATCGCAAACGTTGGTCTTTAACAAAAGCCCCAAAAGTCAAAATACTATCAGCTGATAGTGAGTATTTAAATTGGGCATCACCGACTAAAATTTGATCTTTGTTATTGTAATCAAACCCGTGTTGATAAATCGAGTCTTGAGACTGAAGGGCCATTCCAAAATTCAAATCTAAGTTAAGGTCCTGCGAAAAAATATGGTTACTCGAAACTGTGAGTTCAGATCTTTTAACATTCACCCAATCGATCACACGATTGGGATCACCTACAAACAACCGATCTACACGACCATCGACGAAATCCAGCTCGCTAGCTGAATTAGCAGTGACACCTGGAGGCTTAGAAGGATCGTAAAAACCACCGAGTATCTCAAGTTCTGAATGGGCAAAGCGCACCGTCAGATTAGAGTTTTCATCAATAATCTGCCGTCCTTTTAACATGATACTATAGTTCTCACGCTGAGGTGACTCAGAAATGGCGTTGCGATCTTCATCCCAAGCTTCTTGTCTTGAGAATTGTCCACCAATCACCAATCCCCATTCTTTTTTGTCGGTAGGTAAAGAGTATAGAATTTGATGGTTTTGAGACTTACCAAAAAACCGATCACTGACTCCGATAGAGGTGCTGTAAAAATTTTCAGCCTCAAGGGGATCAACTGTTACAATGTTGAGAGTTCCACCAATGGCTTCGGGATTAGTGAGCGAAGCACCTGTACCACGCATAACTTCAATATCTTTTATTCCGATCGAAGGGATATTATCGACGCCGTAAAAACTAGAAATTGCAGAATGGATTGGAATACCATCGACGAGTATTGAGGTATGCTCCCCTTTTAATCCGTTGATTGTAAGGCGTTTTGCCCCACAGTTAGCGCAATAGACTTGAGCATCGACCCCAACTTGATCAGAAACGATCTCGGTTAAAGTCTGTCGATCTGATTTTTTTAGCTTTTCTCGCTTAACTTTTTCGACTTTGAATCTGGCATTAGCGTCGATGGGCCGTTCATTTACACTGGATGAACCATCGATAATAACTGTTGGCACTTCAACGGATTGGTTTTCCTGCGCAAAAGCAGTAAAGGAAAAAGCGACAATGAATGCCGCTATATATTTTCCTAAGTAATGTTTTAAATCAAAAAGCACTAGAGCCATTAGATCTTTCGTTAATTAGTGATTGTGCCCCGAATGATCGTGATCATCGTGATCATCATCATCGTGATCTCCATGAGTATCGTGATCGTGTCCAGCATGGGAATCGTGATCGTGATCGTGATCGTCATGGTCATCATGGTCA
>CAZFYV010000038.1:8128-18863 GCA_964523195.1 uncultured Pseudobdellovibrionaceae bacterium | reverse complement strand
GAGATGATTGCAACAATGGGCAGAAGTATAGCTCCAGAAATTGTTGCAAAGATGCTCATCTCAAGTAAGCCAGTTAAAACTCCTGAAATAAGACTAAAACAAAGTTGAATAACAAGTAGGGTGGGCCAGGAGTAGTTCGGAATAGATCGCATCTCTTTCACAGGCTTCAGGATGAAGTTTCTCAAGAAGCTAGGAAAGCTCTTCAGTTCTTCAATGACTTTTGCTGTGTCGATGTCGGCCATGATGTGAGTCTCTTATATCTAAATTATAAATCTTCTTCAGCTAGTGTGATAACATGTCTTAAATATGGCTTCATGAGTTCATGAGATACGTCATTATTGAGTCCAACGACCTGGCTAGAGATTTTTGCGCGTCCGCCATTAAATACATTGTTTATTTTCAAAAATACCTTTTGGGGGTCAAGTTTTGTGGAATGGGAGTCTTCTAAAATTAATCTCTTGATCTTAGAGGTTGGTGAGGGTTTTAAGTCAGATACTTCTAATTTAGAGGGTCGTTCCTCTTCGTCGGAAACAACAGTAACCGTTGCAATATTTTCGAGTTCCATCTCGGCAATCGAAATTAGTTCACCTTCTATCGATGAATCTCCAATTAAGTGAATCGGACTTTTTAAATTTACGAGTTCCTCGGCCAATGCTTTGAGGCGAGCCTTTCGTCCTCTCCAGGGTAGACTCATAATCTCAACATCGTAGCCGTGTTCTCTAAGGTAGTTTGGGATTTGATTCCAGTAACTTGTAAAGTAAAAAAGGCTTCTATAGCCGGTGACAAAGACAACTGGATGCTTTGTTAAAAGACAATTGGGAACTAGGTCTTTGATATCTTTTTCGATTGTTCGAGAAAAATTAGCCCAAACAGCGACGCCAACTAAAAGAATAAAGGTTATCGTTATACTTATAATCATAGTCTTTAGAAATGGGTATCTAGTCTAAGAGTCAAATCAACTGAGTTTTTATCAATAGTATCTGAAATCATACTTAGTCGTCCTGAAGCTTCTGCTCCAACGCTAATTCCATTTGTAATATGTGAGCTTAATCCGACAAAAATTAGTGATGAAGGAGTTGTGTATTCTGTTTCGAGTACTCCGTCAGTAGTCACTTCGCTAAGTTTTAGAAATCGTCCTGAAAGACCCAGCCCAGTTTTAAATTTAAGAAAAGTATTGATAGGAGATCTATATACAAGTTTTAAGTCGAACTCTCTCAAGGTCGATTCAAGATTAGACCTTTTTGTTTTTCCGAAATTGCGAATTGTTCCTTCTGCCATCCAATACTTCGAAAATAAATCAATTCCCAAAGAAACTTGAAGCCCACTCACTGCAAACTGACTATCGTCATTACCTTGGGTGGCAAGGCTAAATAAGGAGTTTGCGAAACCTACTCCAGCGTGAATCTCAACCATGTCGAAAGGGTCGGCTCCTTTATAGGAAGGAATTCTCGTTTGAGACCTTGATAACTCATTTACAATGGCATCGTAACCGTAAACTCGACTATCGTTTGGGCTAGCTATAGCGATTGATCCAATCGCAAAAATAGGTGTGAGAAACATTAAGAAAGTTTTGAAGTTCATATTCGCCCTCCGATGGCAAAACACTATTAAAGTGTAGCTCATAAGACAAAATCTCGCCTTTCTAAAATGGCAAAATACTGCGAAAATTGGACTGGTGTAGGGAGTTTTTTTTCCGATAAGGAGAGGTTTATGTTGAATTCCCGTAAGGCATTGTGCGCATTTTGTGGAAGCAAGATGAAGGTCTATACTCAGAAGCACTTTGGCCTACTAAATTTTATCGGCGTAGCTGCTCTGAGTACGTATATTATGTACCTTGTTTGGAGTGATTTTGACCTGCGAGTGTTGATAATTTTTGTTTGTCTATCCTTTTTAGGCGAGCTGATCGTGCATTTTCGTTGGAGGCTCTCCATGCAGTGCAAATCCTGCGGATTTGACCCTGTCTTGTATAAAAGAAGCCAAAAAGCCGCCTCAGACCGGGTTAAGGTTCATTTGGAGAGGCGTAAGGCTGATCCCACAGCATTTCTAAAGCCACTTCCTCATTTGCCCACACGCAAAAAAGAGTCTAAGCTAGTGAAAACAGACGAAAATCGGTTGAATTTGCAAGCTTAAGAAAGTAGGTTTTCGGCATGAAAAGTCTAGTTATTATTCCTACCTATAATGAAGCCGGAAACATCGAAAATTTAGTGCGTTCTATTCATCAAAAGAAAATCGATACTGATATTCTCGTTGTTGATGATAACTCCCCAGATGGAACGGGTGAGATCGTTAAAAAACTTCAGTCCGAGTTTCCTCGACTTCACCTTTTAAGTCGTCCAGGTAAATCAGGTTTGGCGAAAGCATATATTGCAGGTTTTCGATGGGGGCTTGAGCAAGGATATGACTGGTTTGTCGAAATGGATGCCGACTTTTCTCATCGACCAGAAGACCTTCAAAAGATAATTACAAGTTTCGAAGGACACGATTTTGTTGTTGGATCGAGATATACTGCAGGTGGTGCAACGGAAAATTGGGGTCTCATGCGAAAATTTATTAGTAAAGGTGGTAGCCTTTACGCGAGAGTCATACTTGGTTATCCAATCAATGATTGGACGGGTGGATTTAACGCCTGGTCAAGAAAGGCTCTCGAGGAGATTGATATAGATAAATTGCAGTCTGAAGGCTATTCCTTCCAGATTGAATTGAAGTATAAGGCAATGAAGAAAAACTTAAAGGGCACTGAAGTACCTATTTTGTTTGCTGACCGGAAAGCCGGTGAGAGCAAAATGAGTATGAAAATTGTGGTCGAAGCGTTTTATCGCGTTTGGATTTTAAGGTTTGTTTGATAGGCAGTTAAAGACTTTATTTCAACTTCTATTTTTTTCACTTCCAATACTTCTAACCGCCAACCTAGCCTTTAGTGGGGTCGTTACCCAAGACGGGGCCTTTGTTTTCTCGGAACCATCTTTTGATGCTGAGGTTCTTACCAACCTGAAAAAAGGTACCAGTTTAAAATTATCAAAAAAGATTTATGGCAGCTATGGAAAGTTCTACCAGATTCGTATTCCTCAGGGCATTGGGTACATTGCGATCATTGATGTAGATCCTAATGCTAAGGGCGGAAAGAAACTCAAGAAAAAGAAGAAAAAGAAAAACAAAAAGAAACTCAGTAAAAAGAGGAAAAAGAAAAAAGAGAAAAATGCCAAAAAGAAAAAGAGGAAGAAAAAGAAATTAGCCAAAAAGAAAAAGAAGAAAAAGAAAAAGCGTAAGAGTGCTCGTGATTTGGAAGAAGAAAGTTTTCTGGACGAGTTAAATGAAGATGATGTCGTAGATATGGCCGATGATGATGATAATCGCCGTAAGAAAAAACGTCGAAAAAAGCGTAGGAAGAAGCGGGACCGAGACTTTGACGACGATTTTGCAGAGAGTGACGATGATGACGCTGGTGACATCTTTGAGGATGCGGATTCAAGTATCTCGGATGAGTTAGAATCACGCGGGTCTGATTTCCGCAGAAGATCTAGAAATTCTACGCCTCTTTATTTTCAGAATATGATTGGTGGCTTCATTGGTTATTACAATTACCAAGAAAATATTGAGGGTCTAGATGCCAAGGCCAATTTACCTCTAATAGGGTTTCGAATGACAGGTCCCGAGATATTGTTTACTGGTCCTGTATTGGATTTAAATGTGGCAATTTCTTTTGGTGCACCTAAGTACTATGAAGACATAGCATCGGCTAAACCAAGTGGTTTTGCGCTTATAGCCGATCTCTCATTTGTTTTTCCAATTTCGCAAATGCCTCGAGGTTTGATCTACGCAACTGTTGGTCCTCTTCTTCACTTTTCTAAATACTCTGTTGTTGTTACTCCAATAGGTGGTGATGATGGGGATTCGGTCAACTTTGATTTGCAAGAAGCCAAGGTTGGGGCCGTTATAGGGGCGGGGTACGGTCACAGGTTTGGCGCTTTCGTTACCAAACTAGATCTTCGAGTTTATGTAGAGCGTAAAACCTATTTTGGAGTAGGGGCAAATCTACAGTACCTTTACTGATAACGAAAAGCGTCAAGTCCTCTGAATTGCTTGTTCTGTTTGAGATTCTCCAGTGTTTTCGTGACAGATTTCGAATCTCTCCATATATCCCAAGGTATGGAAATAAAGTTCTTAGATGCCACTGTCGTGGACCAAATAGCCGCAGGAGAAGTCATCGAGCGCCCAGCTCAGATGGCAAAGGAACTCATCGAAAATAGTTTAGATGCCGGAGCTGACAAGGTTCACTTAGTCGTCGATGAGGGTGGGAGAAATTTTCACATAGAAGACAACGGCCACGGAATGAGCCCAAGTGATTTAGAGCTTTCGGTCGCTCGTCATGCGACCTCCAAAATTTCTGAGGCTGCTGACTTGTTTAAATTGAGATCTTTCGGGTTTCGCGGTGAAGCTCTGGCCTCAATCTCGTCAATTTCTGAAATTGAGATTACTTCACGTCATAAGGACGCAAGTGAAGCTCACAAGATTAAAGTCAAATACGGAGAAAAGCCGAGAGTTCTTGAAACCTCACGAAATACCGGAACAAGTATCAGTATCTCGAACCTATTTGAAAATGTACCTGCTCGGAAGAAGTTTTTGAAATCGGATTCAGCCGAGACTACTGCTATTAAGAATGTTGTGAAAGCCATGGCGATGGTTCGACCTGATGTCGAGTTTAAGCTTAAATCAAAAGGTAAAATGTTACTTCATTATCCAGTCGTTGAGACATTTCATCAACGCGTGGAAGATGTGCTCGAGATCCGTCCCATGTATTACAGTCAATTTGAGTATGAAGGGTTTACCGCAGAAATTGTTTATTCCGCTCCCAATAATACTTTAAGAGTTAATCGAGGACTTTGGTTTTTTGTCCAAGATAGATATGTTCAAGATCGCAGACTTCAAGCTGCAGTGATGGAAGCTTATCGCGGTCTTCTAATGCACGGGGAGTTTCCTTATTGTGTCGCTAGAATTATGTGTCCTACTGACGAAGTCGATGTAAATATTCATCCGACCAAGTCTCAAGTGAAATTTGCCCATCAAGATCGAGCCTTTAGAGTGGTAAATAGAGGTTTGCGTACGAGTATGGAGCAAGCTCCATGGATACAAAAATTAAAAGAAGATGATAGTACTTCAAATAATTCGTTGGAAATGAAGTTGGAAGTGGAACCTAAAGAAGAAGTTTCATTAGGTTTTGAAAGTGAAGAATTTAAAACCACGAGATATCCAACTAAAAATTACCCTGCAGCCATCCCTAAAGCCGCTGAAAGTAAATTAAATTATTCAGTTGAGTCTCCAGAGGGTAAAACGGAGAGAGCTTCTGTGGAGAATGTTGATGTTGCTCGTAGCTCCACTGAAGACTCAACGACTCAAGGCTATTGGAGTAGTCTCCAGCCTATCGGACAAACACATTTAACCTATTTGATTTGTCAGTCTCCGACGAAAATGGTGATTGTCGACCAGCACGCTGCCCATGAACGCGTGATGTATGAGCGTTTAATGAATCACTGGAAGTCTGGTGGCGTTTCAATTCAGCAATTTTTAGTGCCATTAACTTTGAATTTTTCCGAGGAACAGATCGAGGTTCTTTTACAACAAAAAGGTGAACTTGAAAAACTAGGTATTCTTATCGATCAAGCTGGGCCAGAGGCGATTAGTATAGAAGGTCTACCTGAAGGTGTTAAGGAAAAGAACCTCAAGGAGATTCTACAAAAGTTTGCTAATGATAATCTCAATAATGGTGGAAGTTTTGCGATTGAGGATTCCATTGCTCATATTTGTGCAACCTTGGCTTGTCATAGTGCCATTCGAGCGGGACAGGCTTTGAGTACGAATGAAATTTCAGGTCTTTTAAAGCAGATGGACGAGTTTCCACTTTCAAGTTTTTGCCCCCATGGGCGCCCGGTATATATTGAGTACCCGGTGACCAAGTTAGAAAAAGACTTCGGGCGAACTTTGTAGGCTTTAGATTGAGTAATCGACAATCACCAAACTTTATATTTATTTTAGGACCTACTGCTTCCGGTAAAACGGAACTTGCTTTTGAACTCTGCCAAAAGTTATCGGCACCCATGATAAATATGGATTCCATCCAAATGTATAAACACCTCGAGATTGGTTCTGCAAAACCTTCGGATGAAGAGTTGTCTGGAATTAACCACTTTTTGTTTTCTGAGTATGATTACCCAGACACTGCCACAGCCTCTGGTGTATTTGATAAAGTCATCAAATATATTTCAGCCCACTCTTATGAAAATTATATTCTTTGTGGGGGAAGTGGCTTCTATATAAAGGCACTATGTGAAGGAATGTTTGAAATTGATGATGTCGATCCTCAGATTCGTCAGAGTTTGGAAAAACAAATTAGTGAGAATGGAAGTGAAGATCTTTATAATGAGTGGTTATCTATCGATCCCGAGTCAGCGAAGAAGACTTCATCCAATGATCACTATCGGATTGTTCGAGCCTTAGAAATTTATCGTCAGTTTGGTAAAACCATTTCGGAATTGCAGAAAACGGTAGGAACTCAGAAGCCGGGACTCGGCAAATTGGGAAATGTTATCAAACTCGGGCGAAATTATTCTAAAGAGGAACTCAATAAACGTATTGAAAAAAGAACTCAGAAAATGCTCTCAGAAGGTTTAGTTGAAGAGGTTGAAGGAATTGTTTCGAGAGGTATGCTCGATTGGGCACCTATGGCTTCTGTGGGTTACAAAGAAACAGTGGAGTTTTTAAGCTCAAAAGAAAACGCTTCTACAGAAGAACTCTTTGAGAAAATAGTTATAAAAACTCGCCAGTTGGCTAAAAAACAGAGAACTTGGCTAAATAGAGAAGATGAAATTCATTGGCTGGATGGGGATCTCGATTTGCATCAATCATCTCAAAGCGCTATAAATATCTTGAACCAACAAGGGTAAGATTCATGAAGAGTATGACGGGTTATGGAAATGCTTCTTTTTCGAGCGAAGAATACGATTTAGATATTGGTATAAAAACGGTAAATGGCAGGTTTCTGGACATTAGGTTTCATATGCCACGGGAGTATATAGCCCTGGAGGGGGAGTTTAAAAAACTTATCCAGACGAAAATTTCTCGAGGAACTGTGGATATCTATATTCAGAAGAAGTGGGGGCCTGCATCGTCTAAGTTAAGGGCTGTTCCACACAAGGAATTGGCTAAACAGTGGCTGTCGGCCTATGACCTTATAGCCAAAGATTTGAATCAAGAAGCTGGCAACCCAATGGATATTTTGGTTCGAATTCCTGAAATTATAGAACTTCAGGAGCAAAAAAAGGTCACCTACCAAGAAAGGAAAACAGCAATACAGACAATAAAAGAAGCTCTTGAAAATTGCTATGAAGTGAAAGTCAGAGAGGGAGAGGACCTGCGACAAGAATTGCAAAAGCAATTTGGAAAACTATCAAAAATAGTTTCTAAAATAGAAAAGCTTCGAGCAAAGGCAAATAAGGAGTTAGCTAAGCGGTTTAAGGAAAAAATTGAAGCCTATGAGCTCAAAGAAAAAGTAGATGAAAACCGTCTCGCTCAGGAAGTCGCGTTCCAGATCGACCGCTCTGATATTACGGAAGAGGTCGTTAGATTAAATCAGCATATTTCAGGTTGTGAAGACTTGGTTTCGGATTCTAAGTCCCACGGTAAAAAGCTCGATTTTTTTGCTCAAGAGCTTCTCAGAGAAGTGAATACTATTGGCTCTAAAAGCCAGGTTTCTGACCTTACTCACAATGTCGTTGAGGCAAAGACCATTGTTGAGCGAATTAGAGAACAGGTGCAAAATATCGAATAGTCTAGACTTTAAGCTCAATTCTTAGGCAATAATTATAGGAAGAAGAGCTTCTAGTGATACTTGACCGGGGAAGTTTAGCAAGCTACAACCTAGGCATCTAAGTAGGTGCAGGAAAGCTATGAAAGCTCCAATGATTATCATCGCTGCCCCAAGCGGCGCCGGAAAATCAAGCTTCGTTAAAAAAATAATAGCGGAGTTAGAAGACCTGCGCGACACCATCACCTATACAACACGGGAAATGCGAAGGGGTGAGTCCGAGGGCGAGCCTTATCACTTTGTGAGCCAAGAGAAATTCAACCAGTTGATCAAAGAAGACTTTTTTGTCGAGTGGGCTCAGGTTCATGGGAATTTGTATGGAACGCCGCTCTATCAAATCGAAGAGGCCTGGGAAGAGGGCAAAACTGTGATTATGGATGTGGATGTTCAGGGAGCTAAGACCTTTAAGAGCAAATATCCAGAGGCAGCCACCATTTTTATTATCCCTCCTTCGATTCAAGAATTGCGTCGTCGAGTTGTAGACCGGGAAGGGGAGCCACCAGCTGACCTGGAGCTTCGTATGAAAAATGCTGAAGTAGAAATGGCCCATGCTGATAGCTTTGATCACCAATTGGTTAACGATGATTTCGAAGAGTCCTACGGGCAATTCAGAACTTTGATCTATAAGCTCCTTGAAAAAACTCCTTAGTCCCGTCTAAAAGCCACCTTTTGCCTTATAGCTTATGAATAATGCTTAAAAAAGAGCTTGAATTTGCCACTGTAAGTCGCTAGATTTGGAGTTTCCAGGAGGTTTTGATGGCTCGCGTAACAGTAGAAGATTGCCTAGAAAAAGTTGATAACCGTTTTGCACTTGTGTTGCTCGTCTCAAAGAGAGCCAAGCAGCTTCTTAAAGGCGCCACTTCTCAGGTTCAGGCTAAAAACAATAAGTACATCGTTTCCTCTTTGCGCGAAGTTGCCTCTGGCGCAGTGAACTTCAATATTGATGAGTCTCGTTTCTCACAGATCGAGCAAATTGAAAGAGATCTCAACCGCTAAATTCTCTTTTTGGGTCATTTCCAATAACTAAAAAAGTTGAGCAACTTCAGATATTTGCCCTGGTTGTCGATAAAGATAACGAGAAAGGTATAGGGCATCATGGTAGAAGCGGCTATCGCTGAAGAAGGCATATCCGAAACATCACCAAAAACTCTCGAAGAACTTGTAGAAAGAATTCGCGTTTTCTATGGGCAGGGCGATCTATCGCTTATCGAACGAGCCTATGAATTTTCTAAAAAAGCCCACGAAGGTCAAATTCGAAGAAGTGGAGAACCATACTTCAACCACCCATTAGGTGTCGCAGGAATACTTTCTGACCTGCGGTTAGATCTAGCGACTATTGCAACAGGCCTGTTACACGACACGGTGGAGGACACTGAGGTCACTCTAGAAGATATTAAAAGTGAGTTTGGTGAAGTTGTCGCTGAACTCGTAGATGGTGTAACTAAGATTTCCCAAATGCAGTTTCGAAATACCCATGAAAAACAAGGTGAGAATATTCGAAAGATGATTGTCGCCATGGGGAAAGATGTCCGAGTCATTCTCGTCAAGTTGGCTGATAGAATGCATAATATGCGCACATTGAATCATATGCCATATAGTAAGCAAACGAGAATCGCGAATGAAACTCTAGATATTTATGCGCCCTTGGCATCTCGCCTCGGTATAAGCTCGGTAAAAATCGAGTTAGAAGATTTAAGTTTTAGATATTCACAGCCTGAGATGTTCTATCACTTGGTTCAAAAAGTCGCCAAAAAGAAAAAGGAACGTGAAAGGTATATCGACGAAGTTAAAAAGATGATTTCAGATGACCTTTCTAAATCGAGTAAGCTGAAATTTCAAATTCAAGGGCGACCCAAACATTTATATTCTATCTTTCGTAAAATGCAGAGAAGGAATATTGATTACGAGCAAGTTTACGACGTTCTAGCGTTTAGAATAGTAGTGCAGTCGGTACCTGAGTGCTACGAGGTGCTTGGGCATGTCCACTCACTTTGGAAGCCAATCCCTGGGCGCTTTAAAGATTACATCGCCATGCCGAAGGTCAATAACTATCAAAGTTTACATACTACTGTGATGGGACCAGGTGGTGAAAGAATCGAGATACAAATTCGAACTCATGAAATGCATTTGGTTGCTGAAAGAGGAATTGCTGCTCATTGGATTTATAAAGAAGGTGATAAGCAAGTACCCAATGGAGCAGCTGGAAAATTTGAGTGGTTGCGAGATTTAGTTTCGATTCACCAAAACGTTGGCTCAAGCGGTGAGTTTTTAGAGAGTGTAAAGTCGGATCTCTTCGAGTCTGAGATTTATGTATTTACTCCTACTGGTGATGTCAGGGAGTTCCCGGAGGGAGCAACACCAATTGATTTTGCTTATTCCATTCATACTGATGTAGGACATCACTGTGCTGGCGCGCGAATCAATGGTCGCCTAGTGCCTCTTAAAACCAAAATGAGAAGTGGTGACCGCATTGAAATCGTGACCAATGACAATCAGTCTCCATCGAAAGATTGGTTAAAGTTCTGTGTTACCTCAAAAGCAAAATCTAAAATTCGATGGCATGTTAAGAATGAGGAGCGTAAGCGAGCCCTTGAAATGGGTGAACAGATGCTTGAAAAGGACTTTAGAAAAGAAGGCTTTAGTCTCGCTAAATTTCAAAAAGTCTCCAATCTGCAAGATATATTAAAGAAGTTGGGCGCTAATGATCTCGATGATCTTTTTGTGAGAGTCGGATACGGTAAGTTATTCGCGAAAGACATACTCCCTATATGGAAGCCGGATTATAAAACTAAAGAAGAGAAGCCTGAAGAAAAAGAATCGGACGAGAACTTTCTCCAGAAAGTTTACCGATCGGCTTTAAATAAAAGAAAGAAATCG
>CAZFYV010000038.1:2899-8118 GCA_964523195.1 uncultured Pseudobdellovibrionaceae bacterium | reverse complement strand
TTATCAGTGTCGACGGTATGGATGATGTACTCGTTAGATTTGCAAAGTGTTGTAATCCAATCCCTGGAGATCCAATAGTTGGATTTATATCGAGAGGCCGTGGAATCACAGTCCATCGAGCTGATTGCGAACGTGTCTTTGCAATGGATGATCAGCGTGAAATTGATGTGGAATGGACTGTAGACAAAGTTCCTGAAGGTGTTGAAAGAACTGCCAGGGTTCGAATAGTCTCGCACGATATTCCTGGTCTATTGCAGAAGATGACAGAGACTTTTGGAGCTTTGTCGATAAACATTCATAATGCGCAGATTAGAACAACTAAAGATAAAAAGGCCATATGTATCTTTGATATATCAGTTAGAGATACGGAACAGCTCTCTTTAGCTATTCAAAGTCTTCAAAAAATCCAGGGAGTCCTTGGAGTTTCAAGAGTCACTCAGATTTAATTATTTAAAATTTAAGATGATTTCGGAAATGCCTTTTCGAAGGCTGACTTGATTTCTGGTCCAAACTCTTCAGTCAAATTCTCATGGACTTCTTTAATAATATCGAAACTTTTGTCGGCGTTATATTTATCGAGATAATCACAAAAGTCATTGGCAAAGCCCACGATTTGAGAGAGGACAGTTACTTTCTGGAATGACACTCCAACTGGGAATCCCAATGAAACTTTTCGTAAATGGTGGTGGAGTACTGCTTGAGAAACTGAATCGTGGATCTCAGGTACGGCTTTGAGTTCCTCCGCACTGAGTTCCGGATGTGAGCGATATAAAGTTTTTTCTTTTAGTGACATCTCATCTTCGGTTTTCTCGGCAACTTCAGCTGGGAGCTTTTTTAAGCCCACATCGTGAAACATACAGCCTAAACCAACTTTTTCGTAAGATTGATTGCTCTCAAAGCCCAGTTCTCTGGCGATAATAGCTCCAACCATGGCACTAGCTACTCCGTGATTGTAGGCATCAATATCTTTTAAAAATGCCTCGAGTGCAGAACCTTTTTTGGGTGTGATGGTATTTACTATGAGGTTCACATTTTTAATAAAGTCAGTTGCGTAGCTGACTTGTTCCGAATTCAGGATATCGCCGTTTACTAAGGCTAGTATTTGATCTCCAAAATTAATTGTTTGTGAAACCTTTAAGCGATCTGGAAAAGAGTCTGAAATAATGATTCGCGATGAAAGATGCTCACAATATTTCATATAGGTTTTTTGCGCTTCTTTTCTTAAATAAAAATGAGAAACACCTTTTTTAATATAGTTGGTGATTCGAACCGTATCGATAGCATCACCAGCCTGTGTGATTTTAACAAACTTACTTTGGCTCAATCGAATATAGATATCAAAGGTAGCTCTTGAGCCTGTCAGAAAGTGAGTGGCATTGACAGCAACTAGGTTTTGCTCTTCAGTGGTGACATCGCCGATTTTATCTCGGTTGTTTGCAGCGACCTTGAGAGCTCCCTCAAAGTCAAATCCCGTTAACAGCGGATTTACCTGTTTAACCATGGCTTCGAAGTCGATGTGCTCTTTGATTTCTTTTCGGACTCCAAGTCCCTTTAAATCTACTGGGTCAAAATCATCCTTAGAGTCTTTAAAATCTAAGTTAATAAGGTAGATAGGAAGGCCTGGATTGTGTTGGTGGGCTGCGCGGATGTGATCAATATAATCGGCCCCAACCTGGCTTTTCACGACAAATAGGCCAAGGGTATAGATGTCTCTATTTGTTAGATGATTAATAGTATCCTCTAACGTGAGTGAGACACGGGCTTCTACCGAATTCGATATTTGGTTTTCATAAGTGCTCAAATTGGCTCCTGAAGAGCCAGAAATAAGCACAGTTTGTGTTCTCTCCAAAGTCATCCCTTAAACTTAAACTAGATAGTGTGATCCCTAGCACAATCTATACCTTTCATTCTAACGCCTTTTAGAACGAAAAAAAAATGCATAACCTATACAACTAAACGACAATTATTAAGGTAGAGTTAAGAAAAGAATTCAGATCTGTTCATTTCTTTTTAAACATAATATCTGAACGTCTAAGTCCTGAAACATAATACTTTATTCAACGTTAAGTTTTGCTTTACGTCTCAAAATGAAACGAGTCATTACTATACTCACTGTACTTTTTTGTGAGTTGTGTAAAGTTTTTTGACTATTTTGAAGCTTAAAACTGGCTTTTATTTCTTCTCACTGGACCACCCCTTGCAATTTTAAAGGGTGGGACACAGGGGGAAATAATGAGACATTCGTTTCTAGGTATTCTTACACTATTGATTACTGGTATTGCTGGTTTCAATTTAGTACATCAAAGCCAATCATCGGACCAAGTAACTGCAATTTTATCAAACGCATCTTCTATTTATATTGATGCATCTTTTGATTACGGTGATTCTGTCATTAAAAGAAGTCTTGCATCTGAATCTAACTTTAAAAAGTATGACGACAACAAAAACAAAGTCTTTTTAGATTGCGCGAAGAAACAGCAGGATGAGTTAAAGTGTATGATTTGTAATAATATCGCTGAAGCTCACAACCAAAGTTTTGAAGGACAAGTTCTCGTTGGAATTAGTGTACTTAAAAGAGTATTAAGTGCTGATTATCCAAATTCGGTTTGTGATGTGATCTATCAGAAATTCCAATATTCGTGGACTATTTTTCCACAGAACTACTCAATTACAGTTTCACAGTTTGATAAGCTAAAAGAAGCATTCCTAGTAGCTAAAGCAGAAGTTAACAAATATCCGTGCCTGACTCATTATCACAATAATGAGGTTTTACCAGACTGGCATGATGATTATAATTTCAATCGTGTAGAGGGAGATCACTTCTTCTACAATACAGGTCACTGTAGAAGAGTGGCTACAAAACTGAAGTTAGCATTAAACGACTAATAGTTTTTTTAATTTGAAAATACGGTAAGCCTCTGGATGAGATCCAGGGGCTTTTAAAATTTAAAACCAATTCCAGTACGGATAGCGATCAAGGTCGAAGAGACTTGTTCACTAGGTGGAAAATAGATGTATTCAAACTGCAATGGGATCGTCATCTTTTTACCGACTCTTAAAGATAGTCCGAGTTGTCCGATGAAAGTACTTGTGGATGAAATTGATCCCTCGTCCAAAGTTCCCGAAGTTTGACTCATTGGCACTAAAACACCCAAGCCTCCAGCAGCCCACATGCTAAACTTTCCATCCAAAAATTTATAACGGATGAGAACATCAATAGACATATAGCTTATCTCAGTCGTTAGTGTCTCATTCCCATTGCCAATATCTGCTTCCGTTTCAACATTGAAGGCTTCAAGGCCAGCTTGTCCTCTAACTCCAATGGATTTAAGAAGGTTAAAATCACCAAAGGCTTTAAAGCCAATTCCGCTACCACTTTGATCAAGAGAACCTTGGTTTGTTTCTACAGTTTGACTTGCTAATCCAAAACCAACAAGGCCACCAATTTCTAGCTTTGAAGAGCCTAAATCGCCGTCATCATCAGCGCTCGCAGATCCTGCAATTTCACCAGCTTTCTTTAGTGTTCTTGAAGCAGAAACGAGACGATCACCTCTCTTGGCTCGCCCTTTCGTGACTCGTCCGATTGCTTTGTTACCTTTTACTCTGCGGATAACTACAGATCCGCGTTTCTTTTTACCTCTTACAATAAAAAGTACATCGCCTTTTTTGATGGCCTTCATCTCTTTTTTAGTGAGTTGAACCATCACTGATTTACCTTTTGATTTTGCTCTTAATACCCTCGCGGCATCGGCTTCATAAGAAAACGAAACTATAAATAGGGCGAGAAGGATAAATAGAAACTGTCGCATCATGCTGCCTCCATCTTTATATTTTAGGCGGGCAAGCACTCCTCGGCTAGTGAAATTTCAAGTTATTTGAATGACTTAAGAGCATGGTCTAAGTAGTCGTTAGTCTCAGTCGACTGGTCAAAGGGCGAGAGTGTGCAAAATGTGGAATTGTGATTGAGTCGACCCACCACAAGTTGTTTCTGATCGTTTAACCAGGTGAAGCTTATAAAGTCGTTTGTTTCAACGACTTGAAAGTCTACTTTGATCTGTTCAGAAATTAGAGTTTGCTGATTTTCATAGTCTAAGCTCTCAAAAATGAGACAAAAAATTCTATGTTTCTTCTCAGATCTAAAGACACAGCTTTGTCCCAAACGTGTCTGACCTACCTCTAGTAAACTCAGCTTGTTGATTTCTTGGCATATTGAGTTTTGTGCTGGAGAAGTTTCTGTAATCTTAGTACTAGTCGTGTCTAAGAACTCTCCTAGAAAGAACTCGACTCCATCTTCTTCAAAGAACTTCTTAGCGTCAGAAAGGTAAAGAGAGCACCCCGTTATACTCAAAAGCAAAAGTGGTGTTCCTAAAAATCTCAATAAAAGCAGCCTCATATCTCAATCTTAACATAGGTTTGAAATAAAAAAGGACCCCTAAGGGTCCTTTAGAATTACTACTTTATGAATCTAGACGATCATTGAGTTAGAATGGAATTTCCTCTGAGCTATCAAAAGAAGGTTCTGGACCAAAATCGTTTTGCTCAAATGGGTTTCCATCATTGTTTGCGGATTGGTTCATTCCTCTTTCACCAGGGGCCCCAAGAAACTGAACATTTCCAGCAACGATTTCAGTTGTGTAACGCTTCTGTCCCTGTTGATCTTCCCAAGAGCGAGTTTGCAGGCGTCCTTCAACAAATGCCTGACGACCTTTTGCAAGGTGCTTTGCACAGATTTCTCCAAGCTTGCCCCATACAACAATTCGGTGCCATTCAGTTCTCTCTTGTCTTTCACCGTTGCGGTCCATCCAAGATTCGCTTGTCGCCATATTAAAACGAGTTACTGAGTTCCCATTGGAGATCGTTTTCATTTCTGGGTCTGCTCCTAGGCGACCAATGAGCATAACCTTATTAATTCCTGACATGTTTAACTCCTAATGCACATAATCAATTATTTCACCTAGACTAAGAACTTGGCCTTGGAGTTTCAACAAAAAAGAGTGCTTTGTGCTTTGCAGATGTCTAATGAGTCGTTGAGAGCGGCCTAATGACTGAGAGCGACGAAGACTTCAGATGCACTTAGGTAGTGCTTGGGTTTGAAAGCTACGAGCCGCCAGTCGAAATTTGTAACGCACACCGTTAGCAGTCCTCGTTTTACACTTACTCAGACCTAAATCGACATAGTTGTAGAAATTTTGAATATCTGGATCATTGAGTGCTTTGGT
>CAZFYV010000038.1:0-2799 GCA_964523195.1 uncultured Pseudobdellovibrionaceae bacterium | reverse complement strand
TGAACGTTTGCTGAAGGGTCGACAGTTGCTTTGAGGTCAAAGTTTAAATCACCGAGAACAGAGGGAGGTAAAAAACTAGAGTTTACGAGGTTTGCTTTTTTTACATATCCAAGTAGAGACTTGAGTTGAATTTTGTCAGCACTTGTTTCAACCGCAAAGAACTGATCATTTCCACTTTTTACTGTTCCAAGGTTTCCAGATAAGTCTCCGCGAAACAGTCCAGAAAGGCCAATACTTCCCAGTGGTGCTTTAGCCGTAATAGCAGAAATGGATGGTGCAAAAGAAGCTGAATTGAGTTTGATTGGTGGTAAAGCTGAAACCTCAACTTGAACACCGTCAACTTTGAGACCTAATCCATTGCTAAGTGATAGTCCTGCATCATCGTAGGTGAGGAAAACCGAGTTGCGAGTGGCATCGGCTACCACCCCGGTTACCACATCTTTTAAATCAGAAAATGGGAAAATAATAAAAAGAAACAAGATCGTCATCAGGGGAGTGAAAATGAATAATTTTATCCAATTTCCGAGTATCCATCCTACGACAGTTTTTAATCCAGATTCTTCCATAAACCTTAACTTACCTCATTTTTATCAAGCTTGAGCCTACTTACCTCTTCGCTTAGCTCTTCGCGACTTGGGTCTCTTTCCACGTGACCTTTTACCTGCTTTAGGAGTCTTATCTTTAGGCATATAAAACGACACAAGATTGTAGTCGACATCGTAGTACAAAGAATTTTGAGGAGTTGCTTTTACACTCATGTCCCAAACCTTAACCGAGGAATCAATGCGCTCTAAGCTGGATGAGACTTTTATCATCTGTTTTAAGTTTAAATTAGATAGGGAGACTTTGACTCCCGCACGTTTTACCGTTGCAGGTATTCCTTTAACCTTCTGTGCACTTTGAGGAACAAAAGGACTAATTGATTTTATCTGTGAGGGTTGAATTCGAGAAGCCATGACTGCAGACCGAGCCCTTGAAGACAAGCGACTATCATCGTAGCCAGATGATACTCTTCCGAGTTGGGCCACTTCAGTTTCAGTCTTTAGAAGATCACGTGTCATATCTCTGTAATATACAAAAGTATCCTCTGAAGCTGTTGAACCCGAATAAATCGAATATGGAATGGAAATCGATATAATAACAACAGCAAAAAGCGAGACACCCTTAACGATCTTTTGCATGGATGGTGAAAGGGACTCATACCTTTCTTTAATTTGTTGAAAAGCATCGGACTCTTGAATTCGACTTGAAACTTGCCCAAAACCTTCTTTCAACTGTTCTCTTAAATCTTCAAATGCCACTAAAGTCCTCGTTTTATCTTCATTTGATAGGCGAAAGCTCTTTCACCAGGCTTAGTTGCAAAACTAGCTCGTCTTCGATTTAATTTCTTTCCAATGGCAACGTTCTCTAAACCCTTTTTGAGCTGAGGTTCAATGCTTGGGTTAAAAATAACACCCTCTACAGTCAGAGTATTGTATTGAATATCCATTTTTCTAATCTCGTAGAGTGCTGTAGCGGTATTACCAAAGCCCTTTCGTGGGAGAGGAAGAGCTTGGGATAATCGAGCAAGAATAGATACAGCGGATTTAACTTCGTCGACCTTGGCTAGACTCTTAGAAGCTTTGACCTTTTTCTGTTGATCTTTAATATGTCGGTTTATCAGGCGAGGTTTTGATTTCGCTTTCGAAAGCTTAGCGACTTTGCGAGCTTTATCGCGAAGGTTGTCCTCTGCTGTTGAGGCAAGGTTTTCGGTGAGCGTGCTTCTTACAAACCCGTAAATAGTAAATAGAAGCACAAGAGTTGCAGCCAGTTTAACTGTATATCCCCATCTGGCCCAAGTTTTTTCAAAAGAGCGATTTTTCTTGGCAAACTCAGCCTTTCTTAAATTAATGGCTGGATTATTTGCTTTTTTAAGTCCTTCAATGGCCAAGCCAATGGCAATAGGGCTTGCCGATTCATTTTCCGGCGTTCTTGGGATATTTAGATTATTATAAACATCAAAATGCTTAAAAAGATTAACTGGCAGTTCTAACCTTTGAGTAAGGTAAGGACCAATATTTTTAATATTACTCGTACCACCTAAAAGATCGACGTATTGGATAATGAGTTGATAATTGGTTTTAAGATCTAAGATTGTTCTCTTTATTTCTTTGGCTAATTCGTTAATTGACTCTGAGATCGTTTGAGACAGCTGTATCTGCTGTTTGGTTGCTCCTACAGAAGTCATTAAAACAAAGGCCTTGCTTGGAAGCATCTCAATGGCTTCGCCTACAGATACATTGTAGTTTTTAGACAATTTCTCTGCGACGTCTCGTGCACCCCAAAGGATAGTTCTTGCTTGGATCACCTGTTTGTCCTTGAGAACACAGATTAATGTTCTTTGGTGGCCAATATGTAGAACTAAATTCGCTGGCTCGTGGGGGCGTGCGCTTTCTTCTTCGCCATCTTCGAGATCTTCGTCATCTTCATCGAAACTTAAGTAGTCCAAGGCTGGCAGAGAAGGGGGTGGCAGGTGCCACTCCTCAAAAATATTGCCAAAAGCTAAACTCTCAACACTAACGATATCAGGATCGATTCCAGAATCTCTCGCCAAATTCATGACTTTAATAATTTCATCTTTGGGGCAAGCGACAGCTAAGACTTCGGAAAAATTACCTCTGTATGAGAGAAGTTTTGCATCGTATACCACATCATCCGAATTGAGAGGAATATCGTCTTCAAGTTCAAAAGGAAGCGACTTCAAAATTTTAGATCGCTCTTTAAACGGAAAAAATTTATGGCGAAGGCTGACCGCATCCT
>CAZFYV010000037.1:0-18935 GCA_964523195.1 uncultured Pseudobdellovibrionaceae bacterium | reverse complement strand
TAGTTTCGATGCTTTGATTTTACCTCTTTCAGTACATCAACACCATCACCATCTGGCATTCGAATATCTGAAATGACCATATTAAATCCGACTTTATCAAATATTTCGATAGCTTTGTTACCTGATTCACATGTAGAAACAGCAAACCCCATCGCTTCGAAATTATCTTTGATGATATCTCGAATTTCCTGTTCATCATCAACAATAAGTACCTTCATCGAATTATTGCTCATTGTCGACTCTCCATTTCCGATTCAATATCGTAGGCCTGACCGAACTCAGGAACAATAAATCGCTTCTTTGGATAATTTGATGCGGAGAGAACTTTTTCCAACTCTTCAACTGGCTTATCAATACCCTCGTCAGTGAGTTTAAACGTTCCAAAGTGGACACCAATACTTAGTTTTGCTCCAAGAGTTTCAACGGCCTTCACAGACTCTTCAGGGTTAATATGTGCAGCTTTCATAAACCATCGAGGTTCGTAAGCACCGATTGGAACGAGGGCTAAGTCAGGAGAACCCATTTTAGCCTTTAACAATTCGAAGAATTTCCCCCAACCAGTATCTCCTGCAAAATATATCAGCTTCTGACCTTTGATATAAAAGCCACCCCATAGAGTTTTTCGCTTATCAAAAATTCCGCGAGCCGACCAGTGTTGTGCCGGAACAAAAGTGATAGACACCGGTCCAAATTTTAACTCTTCCCACCAATCCATTTCGATGCCACCAGGAATATCAACACTTTCTAACAACTGTCGATTACCCAAACCCACTAGAATTTTAGGCTGATCGCGTTCTGCAAGTCTCTTTAAAGTTTCCAGATCCAAATGGTCATAATGATCGTGGCTAACCACAACAACATCAATTTTTGGTAAATCGTCAAACTCAATGCCAGGCTTTCTTACACGTGCTGGTCCTGCAAAGGATACTGGCGAAACTCGTTTTGAATAAACAGGATCCGTAATAATATTCAACCCATTCATTTGAACAAGAACGCTTGCATGATTGATAACTGTGACGAGAACTTTATCTTCAGTGGTTTGAACGACTGGCTTATAAACCTTGCTCTCGACCCAGTCAGGCCAAGCCTCAGATGATGAAAATGCCTGAAAGCGCCACTTCAACAACTTGAAGAAAGACTTATCTGGAAAAGGTTCTAAATTATCAAAACGAACTCCATCATATGGAGCAACGATCTTATCTTTGTCTCTATAAATTTTAACGGAACTACACCCTGTGATAGTTAAAACAATACAGAGAAAAATTAACCCAAAAGCCAACAAAGTATTCTTTTTACTAATTTTTCCCATGAAACTAAGAATGAATCGAACATCCAGATCGATCAACTATATTTCGCTTTTCTTGGACAGATTTTATCTGAATCGAAAGGTCTCTGGACCTACGTTGTAAGCGGTCCATTTGACTTCTAGTCACAAATTCTTTTTTCTTCAAGACCCCTAGTCTACCAATCCGATCTTCAATATATTGCTTTGACAACCTCAACAGAGCCAATTGAGAGGAAAACTCTTTAGAGTATATTCTCCAATATTTTTTAGAATACTCTTCTCGAAATTCATTGATATCGTCATCAACACTCAACTCAGAAGCCTTTTGATTATACTCAAGGCGAACAAGAGTTTTATTCAATTGATGCTCAGAAACCTGGGATTCCAATCGGGCTTTTTCCAACTCAAATTCTTGACTAAGAAACTCTGCCTTAGAGATGACTTTTGACCGAAAGAGCTTAAGAGTATCCTTAAAGTCCAATTCCAAATCGCGATATTTATTAACATTTAAGTCTCTTTTTTCCTGGAGACTTACCAATTCCATTTCTCTAAATACCACCAAAACACTTGGCGCTCGGTTTAGGTCACGACCCTGTTGGCTCACAGGCCCAAAGACAATCACAGGATTACAATTATCTAGAGATTTATAATCAGATCCATTGGCAATTGAAGTAAATGCAAGTGTTAACAACAGCCCCGTAACAACACTTTTTAATGACATTAAAAATTCCCCCAAACTGAATATGCCCCGTCTTTGAAGGAGTCTATTTTCTTGCCCCGATAGTGCAAGTAAGTATTTCTTTACATAGCAAATTCACTCCGTTTTACGTGCTACGTTATTCAACTAAGGCACGGAAATTACCCAGCGGATACTCAAAATAAAACAAAGGTAGCCAAAATCCGTCTAGTTATAGGCATTTAGGCTATAATTACGGAGCTTGTTACAATTTTGGAGGACCACCCGAAGTACATATCAGGTTACAAGCTTATTCTGACCTCTGGAGGCGATATGAGGCGTTTTTCTGTCTATTCAATCTTGTTCGTGGTTACTAGCTTTTTGAGTATCAACTTTTCATCAGCGGAGAGCTCAAAACCAAAGATATTCAAAAGCTCATCAACTCAAACACAGATACTAGAACTCTACAGTACTCAAAGCTGTTCGAGTTGCCCTCCTGCTCAGGACTGGGTATCCAATCTCAAAGGACATCCACAACTTTTTAAGTCATTTATCCCCGTTGTTTTGCATGTTGATTACTGGGACTACCTAGGATGGAAAGACCCCTATTCATCAAATCAGTTCACCTTAAGGCAAAGAAGCTACGCGAGTAAATGGCGATCGAGCAGAATCTATACCCCCATGTTTGTACTAAACGGAGCAGAGTGGCGAGGTCGACGTATAGGTCAACTGACACCTGAAGCAAAAACCGTTGGAATAGTCACAGCAAAACTAGTCGCGAATTCTCCAAGTTCGTCAACTTATGAAGTTGAATTCACACCTTCATCAGATTTGCAAAAGCCTGAAAAGCTAGTTCTGGTCTCTACTCTCCTTGGAAGTGGTATAAAAACCTCTGTAAAGGCAGGTGAAAACTCAGGGCGAATTCTGGGTCACGACTTTCTGGCACTCAATTTTCAGAGGAAAGCCGTTAAAAAATCAGGAAACACCTATCGAACAAAAGTTACTATCCAGACAAACACAAAATCTGCCCCACAGAAGCATATCGTGTTTTGGTTTGCAGACCCTAGCTCCATGAAACCCATTCAATCTGTTGTTGGCAATATGAACTAGCTATTGATTATTTCAACGACTCTTCAATAACTAAAGCACTGCTCTCTTTAATTGAGCTATCGAGATATATTTGAGTCGTGGCAAGAGAGGAGTGACCTAAACTCTTTTGCAAAACACGGAGATTGATTCCGGCATCAGCCGCATGGGTACCATGACTATGTCTTAACCAGTGAGGTGAAGCCTCTTTAGGCGCTCCCGCTTTCACAAGTCTCGTTTTTACTATTTCGTAAATTCGATCAGTTGAAAGTGGTTTTTGCCAATTTCTAGTAGACCTGAAAACGAATGGGTCCTTAGCAATGGACTTTCCTGGATTTAATGGCTCGATATACGAATTATAAAACTCGCGACTCAAAGCTACAGTCCTTATCTTACGACCTTTACCAAACACAGTTAAGAAAGCTGTGTCACTTTCTACCTTGAAGTGGCTAAATTTGACCCGAGTAACTTCGTCGCGCCTCAACCCAGTTACATAAATAAATCTCACCAGACTTATATCTCTGAGCGTTCCATCTAATGCTAGCAATCTCTTAATCACCTCTTTTGATAAAGACCTGTGGCCTCGCAGATCTTCAACCTGAGTAGAGTCCAAGGCTAAAAATGGATTGGCAGATAAAAAAGAAGCTTTTTGCAGAAAGGTCATCAAACTAGAAAGAGAATCTTTAGATCTCTTTAAACTAGCCGAGCTCAAGTGACTTTTGGTGGTCAAAAACTCTGCACAATGGGTCGTTCGACAAGCTCTAAGAGAATATATATGTTTAGTCTGCAGAAACTCTAAAAAATCTGAAATCTCTTTTTTATAAGCTCTCTGAGTATTTTTGGTCTTCTGAACTAGAAAACTAACAATCAATCGCTCTTCTTCTATGCGCAAATCTTCAGGGTTATCAAACTCTAAAAAAGAGACTTGCTTTTTAGAAACTTTCAAAGGCTTATGTTTCACAAGAATTTCTTCTCCCATAGACTTAGAACAGCTATACGTCGGTGATATTCTACATCAAAATCATCTCTAAATTTATTCACATTTTCAAGCTTTACAATCTTGCTCTTGGCAAGAGAACTTAAAAAGTTCTGATCGTCAAAAAGATCATCTAAAGATATCGGATGTGTGCTCTCAGGCGATCTCAATTCTACTTCTGAGAGACTAAATACATCTTCAGCATCTTTAAATGGCTTTGAAGGCTTCCTAACCATGGCAGCATCAAAAGGTATGTCCGTATACCTAGAGTCTAAAACTTTATACAACTCGATATACAAGCGATAATCCAACAGATAATCGTAGGGCAGATGAATAAGCTCCCAGATAACCTCTCCTAGATTGAATGCGGAAAATACTTTTTGAGGAATCATGCACGGACTATTCCAATGTAAATCCCCTTCATAAATCGTAGACATGAAGGAGTTTCTAAATACGAGAACAGACCCAAAAAAATCTTTTGAAGGACCTATGAGATTTTTTTGCCAGTTTTCAAAGTCGTCAATACTAAATTCTGTTTCCGTTGATCGATTCGTGATATCAAAAATTTGATTAACAATATCCCTACTAAATTCAGTTCTTTTAAAAGGAAGTACACCTAGGGACTCTCCACCAAAAAATTCACCTCCATAGACACCCCCTAGTTTGGGTCGCGATCGCAATGGGTATCGAGCCATAAAACTATCAAAAGATCCACCATGAAACTCATCCTTATAGATTTCATGGTTTAATGAAAACTCGGCGGCCAATTGTTTTGCTACATTTAAGTCATAAAAACTTCGTTTACTGGGAGGATCAAACTCAGCCGTTCTAAAGCAAATATCTTTTCGAAGAGAATCTTCGATCAGAGCCATTGTAAGGCGACTATCAGCTCCCCCTGAAAGTGAAAGACTATCAATCTTAAAATCTTTAACCATGCTATTCACAGCAGTTTCTAGAATATTTTTAAACTGAACTGCAACTGACTCTATGGATTGATTGTCTATTTTAGGCCTTGAATAATCAACTTTGCGCTTATCAACATTGATGTGACCATCTGAGTTCCAGGAAAAAGTAAGATTATGACCCAACGGCACCATCTCTATCTCATTAAAGAAAGTCTCGTTGCCAAAGGTCATTCCAAAGCTAATAAAATGATCAATCGCAATTTGGTTAAGTGACAATCCCTTTGTTTGTAACTTTGACAAGGGCTCAAACTCGGTACAAAGAAATACTTCATCTTTGATAATACGATAGAACAATGCCGTCCCGCCAAGCACATCTACCTCAGCAGTAACAACCTCAGGAGTGATTTCAATTCTCATGAAGTTATGTGGATCTCTTTTTACCTGGTGATCACTGTATTTTTCAAAGTTTTCTTCAAGCCGTTCTTGAAGAGACTTATGGGAACCCTGGAACGTATAACCGCTATAAACTCTCGCGGCACTTTTATCGGCATTAATATAGTCCTCAGTAAACCCCTTAGCTTGCACAATTCTGTAAGAGTCTTCGGACAAAACAGAGGTTTCACGCTCGCCATCCAAGCTAAAAATTGATTCCGAAATCTCCTCAATCTCTTTCAACTCTGTACTATTTTGGCGTCTAGAGTTTACTAAAAAGAATCCCATTAGAAGTCTCTCCAATTAAAATAAAAAACACGAAAACCGAAAACCCACAGTTGGGGAAATTCCATATTTCCCAACTATCGCTTCAAGCTCCGTTTCTGTTTCTTCGATCACAGCTTGACCCAAGGCGGAATTGTTAAAAGCATCTGACTCGGTTGATAGCTCTACCCGAGATTCAAGTACAAAAGCCAAGCCGGCATGAAAACTAAAATGCACTCTTCTGTTTATTGGCCACCAATAGTACCCGCTCACTTGACCAATCACCAAACTACCCGATAGTTGGATTTGATCGGTAAGACCGGCTAGTAACAAGAGGTTTCTTAAGTTTGTAAAATCTGTTCCCGTGACCGCTTGAACCGTATCAACCAAACCAGCTTCACCCTCTGTATTTATCGCATTTAACTCGCTGGTTATCCCCCAACGTCTTGACGATCCAAACCGATAGCCAAAAGAAAGTCTAAATGAAGAGTTAGTTTCAAAGGATGAGGTTATAAAATCTTTATAAGCATCATTATTACCTCGGTTGGCCGCGACTGTTCCGATAGTTCTATAGTAGGGTTTAGGAAGCCCTCCAAATCCAAGACCAATAAAAACACCAGAATCAAAATGGTAATCGTAGACCAAAGAAGAATGGATTGGAATATCCGTTACAAAAGACAATGCATGCTTAAGTTTTGGAGACTCTTTTTTTGCTTGCTCCCTGGTTTTCGACTTCCCAGTCGAGCGCCCAAATGCCTCAGAATTGCCGATCAAAAATACGCTTAAAAGTAATATCAAAGTCTTCATTTAAATTCCCAATATTACTATACAATTTCCTGGCTTGGGGTGGAGTCCTAATTGCAATATCCATTAATAATTACTCAGCAGGTCAAATACCACTAAGGAAGCCAAGAATATGCGTCTAAACATTATTCACATCACAGCAGTTTGTGTCTTGATAATCAGTTTCAGCCTCGGATTTAGCTTATCGCCGAATAGCAGAAACTTAGAGCTCTCTCATTCGATCTATGTCGATAGCGATCAATCTACGATTAAAAGATTCTTAGCAAGCGCTAATGCCTGTGAAGCGAATTTTAGAAGCACGCCATACAGTCGAATGCTTTCTTACGGGCGAAAGTTCGGACCCGCTTTTCAAATGGTTAAGTCGGCCAAAAACATGGTCATGGAGCGTGCACTAAATCCGCTGGCTAGCACTTTTAAAAACGCTGTTGTTCAAACTTTCACTCCAGTCGCGTTGCCAGCCGTACTGACTGTACCTTTTGCTGATAACAAAGGGCTCTTTTTCGAAAGTGTGCAAAAGGCAGTTAAGGTCATTCACGATTATTCCTATGAAATGCCACAAAATTTAGCTGATGCATGGGCCAGTGCTACCGAGCTTATGAGTCAGGTCGATGCGTCCATGGGCAACACTGGGGTTGATGAGGCCCTGCTAGCCGCCGCCGCACTTGGGTATTCACTCAAGATCATCGATGAGTCTGCTGAACGATTTCTAAAACATATGGCCAAACTGAGCCCGGTACTTGTCATTGTTTTTGCGTCTGTATTAACTAATGCCCCTGAGTTAGGTGCCGCAATTATGAGTGCCATTCGAGACGGCGTTCTTCAAATGGCAGTCGCCACACCAGGCGGGTCAAACTTCTATAACCCAGCTTTACTATCTCTCGCTGTGATTATGGTGGCTTTTATATCTTCGGGAAAGTGGGCTCCACTTTTTGGAGCTGCACTCACTAAAGACACTATCAATATCGCGAAGGCCGAAGGCATCATCGAACAAAATACGGATGTAAGCGAACTCTCTCGTGGACAAAAACTTCGAGTGTATTCAAAAGGTTTTCGCGCCATGATTGCAAAGCACTTTAAAAGGGGCTGGCGAGAGCTTGGTTTTATGGCTCCTTCGATTCTCTCTGCAAGCTACTTCTTTTTCTTTGTTCAACATCAGCTTGATGGTCCACACGCGATGGCATGGCTCGCTTCCTGGGCAATTCCATCTTTTGCGGCCGTCTATTCGTTCTTTGCAGTTCCAGCATTTTCAACCCGAGGACAAACCGAAAGCTTGGCAGACTCTGTTGAAGAGGATGAAGATTTTGATAGCCTTCTAGATGCCATCGAAAAATCAAAGCAGGATAGCTCAATCGACGAAAAACTCCAGGCCTACCATGAGGAACTCTACAATTTTATAGCGGCCACAAAAAGGTTTAACGATTCGGGTGAAGGTTCTGAAACTTTTAAGCAACAAATTGAAAGCTTAAAAACAAAACTTGCAGACCTTGGCGAGGAAACCCGGGCCCATTTTGTAGAAACATTTAGAGAAGCCACTGAAGATCCTTTTCTTTTGGGCATACTAGACAAAGTTAATTTAGGTACTCCCAAACTATCTCTTGCGAAATGGTTTAAAGGATCCTGGTCCGCACTACTTTGGACCCTAGTTACTGGTGGTGGCGTTGCCATTGGATCCATGGGAATCGATGTAGGTGCAAACTTATTTGTCGATTCCACATCTCACCTTGGAAAAACAGGCTTTGGAGCTTTTATAAATAGCTTTCTAACGAGCCTCCCCGATGCAGCCGTGGCCGCATCTCTTCTTTTTGCGGGAGCTTCAATGGGAGCCTTTCGCTCCGTAAGGTTCAGTAATTACACGAATTTAATCATTGCTTTTATCGCATCTGGAGTTGTCCTCTACCTGCACTAGAGTCAGAGTTCCGGTTTTGGATCGCTAACCAAACCATTCTCATTCCTCAGACAAATTTTGACAGAGGATTCCGCTATACTTAAAGCATGAGAACGATAATTGGTTTTGTAGTCATATTTTTTGTTTTATCAGCCTTAGCTCCTAAGAGCCATGCTGGATCACTTCGCGGATTTGAGAAGAGTGTATCTAGTCCAAAAGAGACTCGTGACGATAGGTCTGACCGGGAATATGGCGAGCAGCCAAGCGATAACTGTGGTTTTTTATGCGCAGTCTTAGACGTTCTCATCAATTCGGGACAAGATGATTACGCTGTCGAACGAAGACCTACAAGCGATCGAATTCAACACGATCTCGATAGCTACGACGAAACGACTGAGCTATCTGAAGCGAGTAAACAAGCAGCGCCAATCATCACACCAGAACATCACAGAGAGCTTCAAGCTTCCAAGTCTAAAATAGCAAAAGAGTATGAACCAAAGCGAGATTCCAATCTTGATTTTTACTTCAACTATGCTGTCGCAGAAGACAATATCAATGGCCTTTCAGGAGGAATGGAATTTAATTTCGGAATGCTTTACGGACTCATCGAAGCCGAAGATCTTTACCAAGATGAATTTCGACTTGCGCAGAGAACTCTTTCTTTAGGCACACATCTTAACTTAGGCTATCACAATACCTTTGATATCTTTCTTGGCCTTCGCTCGCTATATGGAGATGATAGGAACACAGGTCTCAGAGCTGGTTTAATTTGGACAATCAAACCCAATTCAAAGGTAAGTTTTCCTATTGGGATCAGTACAACCTATTACGAAAACAATGAAGTGACTGATTTGGATATGCAGGTCAGATATTTAGTTAACGACTCCGTTTTTATCCAGTCTGGCATTAATTTTAGAACTACTGAAGCTGATGTAAACTCACTTGCAATCTTCAAAGTAGGTCTCGGAATTCGCCTCTAACCTAAAAATAGTCCTTAGTCTTATCAGTCAAATGCATAGCGACCTAAGTTATAATGCAAGACCCTAATTGAATACTTTTTCGTCACTATTCGATGAATTTCGAACGAATTGTGAACACTACAAGTTAAATCTGTCAAATTTCCAAGACAGGCTCTGGTAGCGGCTTTTAAGGATCTTAACCGTACATTTTCTGAGTTAAATACAATACTAAAAATTGCCGTTACGAGAAATATGAAAACATTTTTCGTTAATAGTATTTTAGTAGTAGGCACTTTGATTTTAACTAGTACGTCTTTTGGTCAGCGAGTGAACACACCAGACTATTGGAGATGTGTGAATCGAGTTGGTGGTGAATGGAATTTTGGTCGCGTACCTTCAGGATGTGATTTAAACACTCTCGCTGACCCCGATCGCGTAGCCAACAACTATGGCCCAATCGTTTTTGACGATCAAAAAAATCGAGGTCTTGAACGGGATCGATATATGAAATCTCTGCAGACAGTTATTCGTGATGCAGCCACTTATTATATTAGAGAACGAAAACCAAATATATCCAACAGTGAACTTGCAGCTTGGCAGACAGCTATGTACACCCTATCGAATAGTGAGAGCTTCTGGAGTCACTACCGAAGTTCAAGTTCTGGAAAAATGAAAATAACTCGTGGAGATTTTGGGCACGGTCATGGCCTCATGCAAATCGACGATCGCTGGCACTTTAATGCTGTCAAAGATGGAAACGCTTGGGACATAATGTTCAACTTTAAATACGGTATGGATATTTTTTATAGAGAATGGGAACGAGCAAAATCTGCCCGGTGTGTCTCGTCTCCCACCAACTGGATCGAAAGAACCAGGTCGGCTTGGGCCGCCTTCAACGGTGGCCCAACTCGTCTTTGCAGATGGACCAATCCAAATGATCGTTGGGCGAGAAACGATAGAAACTTTTACGCTAAGTTAAGAAGTAAGGCATGGGACCCTTATATTGACGATTACAATTTGAAATCTCCAATTAATGTTAAATGCCTAATGGAAGATACAAATGCCGACTGTCCTGATCAAGGAGACTCCAACCAAGACCCCACTTACCAACTAATAAGATACAACAATGGACATCAATGTTTATTTATTGGAAGTCGTATGCATTGCACCTATGACAGTAAAAACTTTACTTGTCTTGCACGCTACTTTGACAAAAATCCAAGTGGAATCTACGACGCCGATGATGATGAGTTTTCTGATACGACAAAAACCTTTTGGGTGACCAACTTTTTGTGTGAAGAGACTATAAAAAATCTTGTCAGCTATGGAAGTCATATAGAAACTCAAAAAAGGATTAATCTTAGAGAGACCCCAGCCGGGAGGCTGCTAACCGTTCTTCCCATCAGAACAGTCCTCACAGTTTTGGACTACCATATAGATCAATTCGAAACCGGTAAGAGATGGTATCGAGTAAACTTCGAAGGGCAGACAGGTTATATTTATAGTGGTGATGAAAGCGATGCGCTTGAATGGTCTACCCCTACAAACGCGGCACCTCGAGAACTCCCCTATGCTTCAACTAGTGAGCGCATTCATATTAACAATGAATACGGAATCAATCTTCGACAGGTGGTCAAAGGCCGACTCTTAATAAACGTACCTAAGGGATCAATTGTTGAGGTTCTGAGTACTTCGTTTGAGCAAGACAGCACACGTGTTTACTACCAAATTAATTACCAAGGACAATTAGGCTGGATATACGGGGGGCAAGGTCAGCCTGAAAACACTTACTCCAACTGGGCTAGCGTTGTAGAAAGTCAAAAACGATTCGCCTCACTCAACTCATCACTCTGGTATAGATACCTTAAAGAATGTCCTGATGACAATTGTAACTTGACGAGTTCATACATTCGAAGTGCTCGTCTGAGTAACCATGCCGACCGTGTTGAAGTCCTCGAAGTGAATGGGCAATGGCAGAAAGTAAAAGTCGAAAGAAATAAATCAGTAGGCTGGATAAAAGCGAGTGAGCTTGAACTCATTGAAGGAGAGCTATGAAGAAGCGGCTCCTCTTTACGGCATTAATCGGCACTGTCCTTTTAGTCTTCTGGACCCAGGAGAAGCAAAGTACTATTAATTTCAAAGAGCCAGAGATGGTGTCTTTTTCATCCATCAATTCAAATTCAGATAAGCAAAAAAGGCAATCCACTCAGCCTCTCGATTCCGAATCGAGCCCGGAACTTAAAAAGCTAGAATCGACACTAGCCCACTACTTTGAATGCGAGAAAATAACCTGTGGCTTCAAAGATGATGATCCGAGAGAATATGAGATTGAGCGAGGAAAAAGAATTTTAAAACTATTCAGCGAGTTAAAAAATAAGAACTCGCAATTAGTTAAAACACATTCTGAAATTGTGGAGAAAGCTCTAGGAGATTTAAATCCTTATATTCAGCAGGGAGCTCTTGAAGCTCTTAGAGACTCCCCTCCATCCTCTAAGCTACTAGGTACTTTATTAGATTCTGGCTTGGACTCTCAAAGCCCAAGAATCGTTGAACAAGTTTTTTTAGAACTACTCAAATATCGAAACAAGCATACTAAATCAGAAATAAATATGCGGTATTTGAATATGCTGAAAAAGGGACCCCTAGTATCAAGAAATGTGATCGTCGACAATTTAGCAATTATCCTCGACAAGGATACCCATGAATTCTTTAGCAGGCGACTAAACGAAATTACAAATAGACAGATTCGTCTGCGTGTCCAACAAATTCTAGGAACCGCAAAAGAACATATCTAATTTTTGATAATTGATCGCTACAAATTCATTCTTGGTAATAGATATAGAAACATAAAAAGAAAAAAGAAAAAGGCTACAGAAAATCGAAATGCATAAATTGAACTCTTCTCAAATCGATGATTACTGGTTCTCAAACATACCTCTCTATTTAGGTTAAACAAGCTCCAAATCCTTTGGAAATACGAAGAAAACTCTCCGATCGATCTCATCATAAGATCGAAATTACTATATCAATGATACAGAAGTTTTTTGTAAAAGAACCGAAAAACAACTGTGAACAATCATTCTTTTGACAGAATCTTAGCTTGAAAACAAAAATAATATGGTTACAACAAATTGGCTTATAGAATGTATAAAAAAGACTTAATGTTCTCTACTTGACTCTGGTCAAGGACGGTCTTCTTCCATCTCGCGACACAAATTCCAAAACTCCTCCATTTGGGGAAAAGCTTCTAGGAAGTTTGTTCCTCGCAAACTGTCATGCCTCTTAAAAAACAAATAGAAATTGGCTTGAAAGTTTCGTTTCTTTTCGTAGTCCATTTCCTCGCGCATCCACTGCAGAATTCGTTTCATTTTCTGGATTTCCGCATCCTTAAATCCCTTTTCCTCATCTTTATTCTCTTCCATAAATTTAATATGGGACTCCATATAGTCTTGGTAATCAGGAGTCAAAATCCTAACATTTTGATGATGCGGCATCTGTAGGTGAGGAATATCTAAATAAATTTTTCTTTTTTTGCGGTTATATTTCTGCCTTAATTCTAAAATCTTTTCCATAAACTCCTGAAAACCAACCACACTTAATGCATTAAAGGTACACATAAACGCAAGGCCACCTTGAGGGAGCTCTTCAAGATATCTATGAAGATAATTTTCAAAAACACTAAGGTCTAAACCGTGGCGAATATATTCCGCTTGCTTGCCCCAAGTATCAATACTTGTATGCATTTGACTTGTTTCGATTTTGCGATACTCGAGCAAGTTTTTCACGGCTTTCATATATCGATTAAAACTAGCTTCGGGGACACCCAAGTTAGAATTAACAGAAAGATGTAATTTAGGAGAAGGTTCCTCTATAAGCCAGTCTAATACCTTAAATGTGCTTGGACTTAAAAGAGGCTCGCCCCCAGTGATTCTAAAGAACTGTAACTCTTTAACTAAATCGGGCCACCATTTAAAAAAAGCTTCAAGGTAAGGATTATTCTCTTCTTCGAGAGGGATCTTTTCAGTTTTCTTGTAATTCTCCATATCATGGTAAGTGTAAGTCGTAAGCGGATAACCCCCGTGCTTTTTAATCTCATTCATCCATTGATTCGAAAACGGAGGCGAACAATAGCTACACTTGAAGTTACAGGTATTACCAAAACTGACTTCTAAATATGAAGGATTAATATTCTCATCACCGTTCAGCTTTTTAATTTTATCGAAGTAAGGCATAGTCCATTCGTCCACACCTCGATAGTGACGATCACTGTAGTGGTCACCCGGCATATCTTCGACATTCCAACAAATGCTACACTCTTTGGGTCTTTCACCCTTTAGCATCATCTTGCGCATGTCTTTTTTGTATTTAGAATTATGTAATGCCGTGGGATTGTCTTTTACTTCTTCAATTGGAACCTTGTGGGTTTGAGGCAAGTAGCACGAATGGTTGTGTCCTGTTGCTAAATGCAGAGTCAGATGCTTCCACTTCGCTAAACAGAAACTTTTTGAAACACTATTGAGTTGCTGCTTCATCTTTTCGATGAGTTCATTGTCTCCGTACAAATTAACCCCAATGGTAAAAACTAGCTCAGAATAGCCAATTCTGAGCATTAGAGCCAACTCTTACAGGGATATCGATGCAGCGAGACATCGCCTAATCTAGGCCTGGGCCACTAGAGGGCCCAGCACCAAAAGAAAAACTACTGAGCGATGCGCGGATCTTTGTAGATGGCTTCGATCATCGCCTTTGAATCTTTGCAAAATTCATCAGAAATGAGTTCGTCAAAATACTTTTTTGCAAGCGGACTTCCATATGAGTACTTATACTGCGTTACTGCAACCGCAGGCTCCATATTAAACTCAGATTGATCAGGAAGACCAACAATCTTGATATCCATTCTGTAGTCAGGTCTAAGAGTTTTGTACTGGTAAACTTTGTAGGCCATATTGTAGTTCAAAGCCGCAACCGCTAGCTTTGCATAATAGGACGCTTCAAATCTGCCCTGTGCAGTTGATTGATCAAAACCAGTAACATCCACAACAAACTCTGGCTCATGAATGTAATAACCTTGAGCCTTTTCCCACTTTTCGAACATGTCCCAATCAACTACTAACTTTAACCTTGAATCGGCAAGCTTATTGAGTTGAACCATATTCTGCTCAACTAAATTTCCATCTTTGTCACGGGTGAAGTAACCAATGGCTGGAACCATGACTGGCTTAGCAATCATTTCAAAACCCGGGATCGCTGACGACGAATATCCATCAAAATAAATACCCTGCTGAAAACAAAAAGCTTTTACATCAACATCGCTTCCATTATTGGAAATGTAAGCGCCTTCCTGCGCTGTTTCGTAAGGAAAAAAGTAAAGGCCGTGACTATCCACAGTCGCACCAACCTGAAAACTAACAAACAAACCAACTAAAACTAACACTAGATTTCTCATGAACTCTCCTTCAACATTTGTAAGCTTAGTTACCATGGGGGCTTGCTAATCCCTACGCAAATTAGTTGCTTTGAAATTAATTAACGTGCGACACAAAAAGCGCTCTGCGCTCTCTACCATGGCAAAAAATGAAGGAGTTTTAACTGCCTCAAATCGAGAATAAAAAGCTCAAATCGCATCTATTTGATTAGAGATTTCAACCTGTTAAGTTGCCTTAACACAACCTTAACAAACCTCGACTTTATGTCGTTAAGTAAGTGTAAGTTATGGAAATGAGTTTAATATTTGTCCGTCATCTCAATCGACTCTTTTTATTGGGGCTTCTGTCAGCCTCTTTACTCGCCTGTGTTGGTCAACCTTCCGACACAGATGAGGAAGATGTTGGGCCAGGCGGTGGAGGCGGAGGCGCAGATGTTGTTGCTCCATCTACTAGTATTAGTAACTCACCTGCAGCTATATCAAATGTCTCTTCCCCAACTTTCGAATTTTCTGCCACGGACGACAATAGCGGTGTCGCTGAGATTCAGTTTCAAATTAATGGCAGTGGTTTTTCTGCGTGCGCGAGTCCTTGCACTTTAAATCCCCTACCAGATGGGAACTATACAATTCAATTTCAAGCCATCGACAATGCGGGAAACATTGAAAACCCTCCTGTGGAATACAATTGGCAGATCGATACAGCAAGCCCCGCAGAACCAACACTAACTTCAACTAACCCTTTAACAATTTCAGATGATAGTTCACCTAACTTTTTAGGAACATCTGAGGCTAACTCTGTAGTCACGATTTATTCCGACTCCTCGTGCACAAATCAAATCGCCACTGGGTCTGCCGATGGTGCAGGTAGTTTTGATATCACGGGGAACGTCCCAAGCAAGGATTCGGATATAAGCTACTACGCGATTGCAACCGACACTGCGGGCAACAGTTCTTCATGTTCAACTTCAACTGTTAGCTATCAAGCCTATAGTGTTCCGATAGGAATGGGATTTTTCCAGGCAACCGAAAGTAATGCTGCTGCAACTCCCACAAATTTTAATCAATCGACCGAAGCATCACTCAATTGGAGTTTTGCGCGTATCGATAGGGACTACTTTTCCCACTCCACCACAACTAATGCGCACCAGATTACCGTAACACAAACAGGAACCTACTTCTTAAACTTAGCTATGCCACTACAAGGCTCACTGACTCGAGGAACCATCCGGGCAGAAGTTAAAGTAGATGGTACAGTGGTTCAAGGGTCTCGGGCAGAATCATCATATATTCGAAATGCAGACGCACATACTGAGTCTTCCAATCATCTTAGTTTGGCTTTGAATCTGGCTGCTAATCAGGTCGTTGAAGTGACAGTCATCAGAACTGCTGGTGGAGGAACTATAACAACCTCAAGCAAAGTTAATTTAACTATGGAATTCAGGCCGGCAGGCAAAAATATTTTTTCTGCGACCGCCACTCAGACGACAAGCTCAACAAATTTGAATGGAACCATTGCCCCAATGAGTTGGACTCCAACCATTAATACGGGAGGGTACACACATAATGCCGCTCCAAATCCAGAAAACATTCAACTGGATACTTCTGGACACTATTATTTGGCTGTAAATATTCCTCTCACTTCCACAGCAACCCGGACAAATATCAAACTTGAAGTTCATATTAATGGAACCAAAATTACGGGCGGCTCAGGAGCTCAAGGTTATATAAGAAACAGTAGTGGCCACAACGATTCCTCAATTCATTTTGCAGGAGTCATTCCGAATGTCACCGCCGGGGAAGTATTAACCATTCAAGTTCAGAGAGAAGCTAACTCCGGAACAACTACCGTACCAGCAGGTCAAGCGGCTTCAATAAGCTTGGAATATCTCGATAGCCAAACTGGCCAGATGATAACGGATGGGACCGATTTAGCAAGTGGTACAAATTGGAATCCGGCTGCAAAGGATTCAATTCTTTGGGCAAACAATACAGAAATAGACACAGTATATTTTAATCACACTGCCCCTTCTCAAAGTATTACTATCAGAACAGATGGCGATTATTTTATATCATACAATGATTACCTTAACGGCAGCCTTCAACGAGGAAATCCAAAAATCACAGTTGAAGTTGATGGCGTAGCGGCCGAGGGTCTTGAATGCAAGAGTCACTATATTCGAAATACCTCAGGACATAACGACTCCAGTTGCTCAATGTCATCTCTTCTACGAGGACTCGTGGATGGAAACGTACTGACCATCAATGCTATTCAAGAAGCTCGGGCAGGAACTATCAATGATGCAGACAACGCACTTTTGTTTCTGTGGCACAAGCCCTACAAAAACTAAAAAAGATCGAAGATTTAATAATGCTCTAAAATGGCGAGTTCTCCAGATACAACCTTATGGCCTTTTTCGAGGATCTCAAAAAACTTCTGAACACCAACAACATCTAAATAGGCTTTAGTGTCTTTTCTCTCTTCTCTATAATTAATACGCTGATTAAGAGTGGGGTTTGATTTTCGACATTCTTCAAGACTTGAACCTAGAAGCTGAAAAACTTGATCAGCAGAAATCTGGCCTCGCAATTCCAAAAGACCAGAAGGGCCTTGAATGGATTTCAAATTGAACGCGTCACCCAACGTTTTTCTGGTTTCAACCGACAACCAACCTAGATCGATATGCGATGAATTCGCTGAGCCCTCAAAACTGACTATCAAATCATAGGTAACCATTGTCATCAGCATCTCTCCTAAAAAAACCCGACACATAAAATGTATCGGGCTTACAAATCGAATACAATCTTTTAAACTTATCTCGCAGTAAATGCACCGTCTACCGGCAGATTTGCACCTGTAATGAAACTTGCTTCATTCGAAAACAAAAAGAGAACAGGGTCTGCAATCTCCTCAGACTTACCAACTCTACCAATTGGGTGAAGAGATTTAAAATACTCAACAGCCTCATCACTTCCACCTGTAAAGCGATCATACATTTCAGTTTCGATGGCAGCTGGTGAAACAGCATTAACTCGAACACCTTGCTCGCCCATTTCTAGAGCTGCAACCTTGGTCATGCCTATTACAGCGTGTTTCGAAGCATTATAAACACTTCCTCCAGGCATACCAATCATACCGGCAACTGAAGCCACATTAACAATCGAACCTCCACCATTTTTTAACATGGCAGGAATCTCATGCTTCATAGAGTTGAGAACTCCAAGTACATTGATATTTATAACTTTGTGAAAATTCTCATCAGTTTGCTCTACGATTGGAGCCATGACGCCTTCAATTCCAGCATTATTCAGAGCAAAGTCTAATCGACCAAAGGTATCTAAAGTATTGGTCACCATATTTTTGCAATCTTCAGAATTAGAAACATCAGACCTGAAAAACTGTGCGGTCCCACCCTCTTTTGTAATTAGGTCTACAACTTTGCGACCTTCTTCTTCACGACGACCAGTCAGTACAACTTTGGCACCTTGTTTCGCGACAGCAAGGGCCGTTGCCTTTCCAATTCCTGAAGTTCCACCTGTAATTAATGCGACTTTATCTGCAAATCTCTGTGACATTCCGATCTCCTTGAACGATCTCATTGTTAGATCAACAAGCTTATGAAATTGCCCATAGAAAGCAATTTCTATTGAAGATTGGAACAGGCAGACAAAAAATATTAGACAGAAGTCCACATTTCAAACTTAGAGCCGCACCTAGCTAATTGTAACACTAAGTAAAACTAGTTACTTAATCGTTGTCGCCAGTCACCTATGATTTCCTGGGTCCTTCCGAGAGTATGATCGGTGTTTCTACGAGCGCTATCCATTAATTCGCCACCTTTTTCAGAAGCACTGTCGTAGAAAGAACGACCTCGTTCCTGAGTTCTCCGCCACCACTGAGATCCACTTCTCTGGGCCCGATCAAGAGCATCTTGGGTTCTTCGTGCCCAAAACTGAAGGCCCCCTTGCTGTTCTTTACAAAGGATATCCGATTGACCTGAACTGGTGCGACAGTATGAACTTTTTAAAGCAACAAAACCTTCACTGTGCTCATTAATAACCTGGGCAAATTCAGGGATCGATTTACAGTGATCAACAACTGCCTGAATTCGTTCGGGATGGGGTACTTGATGCCCAAGATTTGGAGCCCCAGGATTGTTTTCAAAGACCACAGTCTCCGCTGCTCCAGTTGTCCTGTTTCGATCAACTCTCGTATCTGTACCGGCATCTGAATAGGACTG